>NZ_JBHXEN010000017.1:0-37846 GCF_042724695.1 Streptomyces sp. NPDC127068
CGCCGACCCCCGTTATATCCACTCCCTAAATGGTCGGCTGCTTCTTTGTTGTATAAGTGTCAGGGGGGGCGCCCGGGGGGGTGGCCCACCCCCGCCGCCGCGGGCAGCGGCCCCGCGCCGGCGGCCAGCCCCACCGCACCGCCCGCCCAGCCGACCCAGCCCACCGCTCCGGCGCCCGCGGCCCAGCCGCCCCGGGCACCCGCCGCCCCCGCCCACACGGCGCCGCCCGCCGGCGGGCTCGACCCCCGCGCCCTCTGGCCGAACATCCTCGAAGCCGTCAAGAACCGGCGCCGCTTCACCTGGATCCTGCTCAGCCAGAACGCCCAGGTCGCCGGCTTCGACGGCACCACCATCCAACTCGGGTTCGTCAACGCCGGCGCGCGCGACAACTTCGCGAGCAGCGGCAGCGAGGACGTCCTGCGGCAGGCCCTCAGCGAACAGTTCGGCGTCCAGTGGAGGGTCGAGGCGATCGTCGACCCCTCGGGGGGCTCCGCACCGCCGCCCGCCGCGGGGAACTTCGGCGGACGCCCCGCCGCTCCCCAGGCGGCGCCGCCCGCCTACGGTTCCGCCCCCGCGGCGCCCCGGCCGCCCGCCCCGCAGCAGTCCGCGCCCCCCGCCCCGCAGCCCTCGGGCGGTGCCCCGGGCCCCGGCGGTCAGTCGGCGCCCGCCGCCCCGCCGCCACCGGCCCGCCACCACGCGCCGGAACCGGTGCGCTCCGTGGCGCCGGAGGACGACGTCCCCGAGGACGACGACCCCGACCTCGACGAGTCCGCCCTCTCCGGCCACGACCTCATCGTCCGCGAACTGGGCGCGACCGTCCTGGAGGAGTTCTCCAACGAGTGAGCCGGCGGGCGACCACGGGTTCCTTCACCCGTGGACCACGCATGAAGGAATCCGTGGAACCGGAGGAGAACAGCCGTCCGTCGGGGCCGTGGTTCGTAGGAACCTCCCAGCCCGGGGGCGTCCGAGCATCGGACACCCGCACGAGCCGGGGCGGGCCGACGGTTAGGCTGGCGGGCGTGAAGGTCCTCGTCATCGGCGGCGGCGCCCGCGAACACGCCCTGTGCCGCTCAATGTCCCTCGATCCCGACGTCACCTCCCTGCACTGCGCGCCCGGGAACGCAGGCATCGCCGAGGTGGCGGAACTCCACGCGGTCGACGCGCTCGACGGGGCCGCCGTGGCGGCGCTCGCCGCGCGCCTCGAAGCCGACCTCGTCGTCGTCGGCCCCGAGGCCCCCCTGGTGGCCGGGGTCGCCGACGCCGTGCGCGCCGCGGGCATCGACTGCTTCGGCCCCTCGCGCGAGGCGGCGGCACTGGAGGGCTCCAAGGCGTTCGCCAAGGACGTCATGGCCGCCGCCGGGGTGCCGACCGCCCGGAGTTACGTGTGCACCGACCCGCAGGAGGCCGACGAGGCGCTCGACGCGTTCGGCGCTCCGTACGTGGTCAAGGACGACGGGCTCGCCGCCGGCAAGGGCGTCGTCGTCACCGATGACCTGACGGCCGCCCGGGAGCACGCGGCGGCCTGCGAACGCGTCGTCATCGAGGAGTTCCTCGACGGTCCCGAGGTCTCGCTCTTCGCGATCACCGACGGGACGACGGTCGTCCCGCTCCAGCCCGCGCAGGACTTCAAGCGGGCGCTGGACGGCGACGAAGGCCCCAACACCGGTGGCATGGGCGCGTACTCTCCGCTGCCGTGGGCCGACCCCGGGCTGGTCTCCGAGGTGCTGGAACACGTCCTCCAGCCGACCGTGGACGAGCTGCGCAAGCGCGGCACCCCGTTCTCCGGGTTGCTGTACGCGGGGCTGGCGATCACCTCGCGCGGGATGCGGGTCATCGAGTTCAACGCCCGTTTCGGCGACCCCGAGACGCAGGTCGTCCTCGCCCGGCTGCGCACCCCGCTCGCCGGGGTGCTGAGGGCCGCGGCCCGGGGCACCCTCGCCGACATCGAGCCCCTGCGCTGGAGCGGCGACGCGGCGGTCACCGTCGTCGTCGCCTCGCACAACTACCCGGGGACCCCGCGCACCGGTGACCCCATCGAGGGGCTGGACGCGGTGGCCGCCGAGGACGCGCCGCACGCGTACGTGCTGCATGCGGGCACGGCGCAGGACGGGGACCGGGTGCTCAGCGCCGGTGGACGCGTCCTGTCGGTGACGGCGACCGGCGCCGACCTCACGCAGGCCCGCGAGCGCGCGTACACGGCGGTCGGGCGCATCGGGCTCGACGGCGGTCAGCACCGTACCGACATCGCGGCGAAGGCGGCGGCCGACGCGTGACCGCCCCGCCCGGCCCCGCGGCCCGGTGATCCTCCGCACGGCCCCGGCCCGGTACGCACCCCGTACCGCACCGGGGCCGTCGCACGTCCGGAGGCGTCCAGAGGCGTCCGGAGGAGCCGTACGCACTCGGGCACGTGTTCGTGTTGCCGCCAGCATTTGCCAGCCACCTCTACCCAAAGCCATTCCATCGAGTGACCAATGGTCTATACGGCTGACGACGGCCGGGGGCCCAACTAGGGTGCGGCGCATGCGTTCCGGCACTTGGCCCAGCGGCATTGCGATGTCGTGGGGCGGTGCCACAGTGGGGGAGTGAACAACGCCAAAGGAGCCCCGAAGCGGTCCGGTCGCCGGATCGCCCCGGGCGGACGGTAGGGGGTGAGGTCCGGTCGTGTCCGACACGGGTGTGGAGGTGACCGCGCTGTCCGCGCGCTCCCGGGCCCTCGCCGTGCTGCGGGTCCGCAGCAGGGCCACGGCCGTCGCCCTGTTGCCCGCCGCCGCCGCGGTCGTACTGTTCGCGGGTCAGGTGAGCGGGCACTTCGCCCGGGGCGGCGGCTGGGACGTGGCCCGCTGGGTGCTCACCGGGACGGCCGTCGCGGTGCTGCTCGTGGCGGCGGGCATCGGACTGGTCGTGACGCGGTCCCGACCGGCGGTCAGTCCGACCGTGCCGATCAGTGAGAGTTCCGCGCCCGATCTGTACCGGCTGGTCCGGGACCTCGCGGACCGTCTCGACGTGCCCGCCCCCTCGGCGGTGGCCCTCACCCCCGACTGTGACAGCTGGCTGGAGGACCGTACGCACCGGTCGCAGAAGCCGTCCCCCGGCACGGACCCGGCCGCCGGCCCCACCGCGGGGAACCCGGCGGCACGCCGGCGCAAGCCCCCGAGGGACCGGGACACGGGCCGGGAGGCCCCCGTACTGATCATCGGGTCACCGTTCCTGTGGTGGATGCGGGTCGCCGAACTGCGGGCCGTCCTCGCTCCCGTCGTCGCGGGCACCGGCCCCTCCGCGCACCCCGACATCGCCGCCGCCCGGCGCTTCGTCCGCGGGCTCGACGCCGCGGTCGCCGTCGCGTCCGAACCGGGTCGCGGCCCGCTCGCACGGCTCGCGCTCGGCGTGACGGGGGGCGTCGCGCGCCTGATGCTGCGGGCCTGCCGCACCGACGCCACGGAGATGGAGCGCGGGGTCGCCGCAGCGGCGGCCGAGCGTGCGCAGGAGGTCGACTACGGGCTGCGGATCGTCGCGCAGGAACAGGTCGGGCTCGCGTACGCGGGCTGGGACCGGCTGCTGACCAGGGTGGCGCTGCCCGCGTGGCGGGTCGGCCGCTGGCCCGCGCGGCTCGACGCCGGGGTCGTCGCCGCGCTGACGGAACTCTCCCGACGGGACCGGCTCGCCGAGGGGTTCGCGGCCCGGCTCGGCGAACGCCCCGCCTGCGACCTGCTGGAGGAGCCCGGGGCGGTCGACGAGGCCGCCTCGTTGCTCGCCGCGCGGCTGTTCCACGGCGGGCCCGCCGAGACGGGGCGGGACTGGGCCCCCGTGGCCTGGCAGGCGTACCCCGAGGAGGTCGTGGACCGCACCTGGCGCACCGAGGCGGCCCGACTGCACCGGGTCCTGGACGCGGCGGGCGTGCCACGGGGCGGCGGCGGTCCGACGCTGGCCCGGGTCCTCGACCACCTGACCCTGCCGACACCCACACCCACACCGTCCGACCCCGGGCAGCCCACCACCCCCGCCCCGATAGCCGGACCGGGGCACCTCCCCCCGGACCCCACCAGCAACACCCCGACCAGCAACACCCCCACCAGCAAAGCCCCCGGCGACCACGCGACGCACGACGACCACGCGACGCACGACGAGGTCGGAACGTACGACGAAGACGCGACGTACGACGAAGACGGCGACGAAGAAGCCCCCGGCACCCTCCGCTCCGGGGAACTGGCCGCGGCGCTCACCGCCCAACTCGCCCGCGAGGAGGGCCCGGCCCGCCCGGGCGGCACCCCCGCCGGCCGGTCCGCCGACGAGGTCCTGTGGAACGAGGGCGTGTTGCCCCTCTTCCCGCTCCAGCCGCCGCGCAGCGGCCGGGACCTGCTGGCCGAACACGTACTGGCGACGGTCTGCTGCGCGGCCGTCGACACCGCGGGCGCGGCCCCCGGCCTCGACTGGCTGGACGGCCCCTCGCTGCTCATCGCCGGGGAACGGGTCGCCGACCTCCCGGCCCGGGTCCTGACCCTGGTGGACCGGGGCGACCCCGCACCCCTGCGCGGCTGGCTCAGCGACCGGTGCGTCCGCACCGACAAGCCGCTGCGCCTGGTCTGAACGCCCGTTCCGCACGCCCCGGTTGACCGGCCCACGGCACTCGGCGAACGCGTGAACGCCGGACAAGGGGGCGCAGCGGAGGGCGGAGCCGTCCCCCGAACGTGCCGTGTACCCGCTCAGGACGCATGGAACACCGCCAAATAACGACGAACGGTGACGGAACGCGTGCGTAATGTGATGTGCTGGGTCCGCCCCGCGGCGCAGCGCCCGGGCGGAGGACCGGGCCCGGGGGACTCAGGGAGGGGACCGCATGGCGCCGAAGGACGAGGAACAGACCCCGCGCGAGAAGCCGCGGCACATCAGCCGTTGGGAGTCGGGTGCCCTCGCCCACGCGGTGAACGACCCCTTCGGCCTGGGCCCCCTCCCCTGGTTGCGGGGCCGTGAGCACTTCTTCGACGACACGGGACAGGTCGTCCCCTGGTACGTCGACACCCCGCCGGACGCGGCCCGCCTCCGTGACCGCCCCGGAGTTCCCGCCCCGGCCCGTACCGCCCGGCCGGGTGCCCGGGTGCCCGCGCCCCGCTCGTCCTCGGGGTTGCGCACCGCCGACGACGTGCGCTGTCAGATCAAGGGGTTCGCGTCCACCGCCGCGGTCGCCCCGGGCGCGGCCATCGACTTCCACATCACGGTCAACCCGCCGCAGCAGTTCGGCGTGGACGTCTACCGCATCGGCCACTACGCGGGTGACGGCGCTTCGAAGATCGCCACCAGTCCCCGGTTGTCGGGCATCGTCCAGCCCGCCCCGCTGACCGCCGACCGCACGGTCTCCTGTCACCACTGGTGGTTGTCCTGGCGGCTCCAGGTGCCCTCGTACTGGAACCCGGGCGCGTACGTCGCGGTGTTGACCACCGTCGACGGGTACCGCTCGCACATCCCGTTCACGGTGCGCGACGACCGTCCCGCGGACCTGCTCCTGCTGCTGCCGGACATCACCTGGCAGGCGTACAACCTGTACCCGGAGAACGGTCGGACGGGTGCGAGCCTCTACCACGCGTGGGACGGGGGCGGCCGGCTGCTCGGCGAGTCGGAAGCCGCGACGACCGTCTCCTTCGACCGGCCGTTCGCCGGTGCGGGGCTGCCCCTGCACGTGGGGCACGCCTACGACTTCATCCGCTGGGCCGAGCGGTACGGCTACGACCTGGCGTACGCGGACGCCACCGATCTGCACGCGGGCCGGGTGGACCCCAGCCGGTACCGGGGGCTGGTCTTCCCGGGGCACGACGAGTACTGGTCGGCGAACATGCGCCGCACCACCGAACTGGCCCGGGAGCAGGGCACCTCGCTGGTGTTCCTGTCCGCCAACACCATGTACTGGCAGGTCGAGTTGAGCCCGTCCGCGTCCGGCACTCCGGACCGGCTGCTGGTCTGCCGCAAGCGCCGGGGGCCCGGCAAGTCCGCGCTGTGGCGGGAGGCCGACCGGCCCGAGCAGCAGCTCATCGGCATCCAGTACGCGGGCCGGGTCCCCGAACCCCAACCGTTGATCGTCCGCAACGCCGGCCACTGGCTGTGGGAGGCGACCGGCGCGCACGAGGGCGACGAGCTGCCGGGCCTGGTCGCCGGGGAGGCCGACCGCTACTTCCCGCGGGCTCCGCTCCCCGGGCACCAGGAGCGCGTCCTCCTCGCGCACTCCCCGTACCGGGACACCGAGGGCGGCCGGCGCCACCAGGAGACGTCCCTGTACCGCGCACCGTCCGGGGCGCTGGTCTTCGCCTCGGGCACCTTCGCCTGGTCACCCGCGTTGGACCGGCCCGGGCACGTCGACCCGCGGGTGCAGCGGGCCACCGCGAACCTCCTCGACCGCATCTGCAAGCGCGACTGAGCCGGCGCACGCCACCGCTGTCACGCCCTCGCGCGCCCCGCCCCGAGGTCCACCGCGCCGGTGCGGGACAATCACGGCAGCACTCGTACAGAACCACGGGGAGGCCTCGTGTCCGGATTCGTCGAAAAGCCCGAACCGCTTCAGGTTCCGGGGCTGGTGCATCTGCACACCGGCAAGGTGCGGGACCTGTACCGCAACGACGCGGGGGACCTGGTGATGGTGGCCAGTGACCGGATCTCCGCCTACGACTGGGTGTTGCCGACGGAGATCCCCGACAAGGGGCGCGTGCTGACCCGGCTGTCCCTGTGGTGGTTCGACCAGCTCGCCGACCTCGCCCCGAACCACGTCCTGAGCACCGAGCTGCCCGCGGGCGCGCCGACCGACTGGGCGGGCCGCACCCTGGTGTGCAAGTCGCTGCGGATGGTCCCGGTGGAGTGCGTGGCCCGCGGTTACCTCACCGGCTCCGGCCTCGTCGAGTACCGGCAGTCCCGCACGGTCTGCGGCATCCCGCTGCCCGAGGGGCTCGGCGACGGCTCCGAGCTGCCCGAGCCGATCTTCACCCCGGCGACCAAGGCGGCGGTCGGCGAGCACGACGAGAACGTCAGCTTCGAGGAGGTCGTCCGCCAGGTCGGCGCGGACACCGCCGAGGTGCTGCGGGACACCACCCTCGCCGTCTACGCCCGCGCCCGGGACGTCGCCCGCTCGCGCGGCATCGTCCTCGCGGACACCAAGTTCGAGTTCGGGTTCGACGGGGAGGTGCTGACCCTCGCGGACGAGGTGCTGACCCCGGACTCGTCCCGCTTCTGGCCGGCCGAGACCTGGGAGCCGGGCCACGCCCAGCCCTCCTACGACAAGCAGTACGTACGGGACTGGCTGACGTCCTCCGCGTCCGGTTGGGAGCGGGCCGCCGAGGTGCCGCCGCCGGTGCTGCCCGAGGCGGTCGTGGCGGCGACCCGGGCGAAGTACCTGGAGGCGTACGAACGTCTGACGGGCACGTCCTGGGCGTGATGCCCCAGGGATTCCGGGCCCCGGGAACGGGTGAAGCCCCGGCCGATGTGGTCGGCCGGGGCTTCACCCGCGTACTGCGTACGATCCTGAGCGGACGACGAGGTTCGAACTCGCGACCTCAACCTTGGCAAGGTTGCGCTCTACCAACTGAGCTACGTCCGCAGGTGCCCGAGGGCGGAGCCCACTATACCCAACCGCGCTCGCGCGCGAGCCGCACCGCGGTGTGCCGGTTCTCCGCGCCGAGCTTCGTCGCGGCCGACGACAGGTAGTTGCGGACCGTTCCCGGGGACAGCGCGGCGCGCTCCGCGATCTCCGCGACGGGCGCCCCGTCGGCGGCGAGCTCCAGCACCTCGGCCTCCCGGGCGGTCAGCGGGGAGTCTCCGGCGGAGATCGCGTCGGCCGCCAACTCGGGGTCGACGTAGCGGTTTCCCCCGTGGATGGTACGGATGATCTCGGCGAGCCGCTGGGCGCTCACGGTCTTCGGGACGAAGCCCCGCACGCCCGCCGCGAGGGCCCGTTTCAGATGACCGGGGCGGCCGTGGCTGGTGACGATGAGCACCCGGCAGTCGGGGAGTTCCGCCCGGAGGGATGTGGCCACGCTCACACCGTCCGCGCCGGGCATCTGGAGGTCCAGGACGGCGACGTCGGGGCGGTGGGCACGGGCCATCGCGAGCGCTTCGGGGCCGGACGCCGCCTGGGCGATCACCCGGAGGTCGTCCTCCAGGGCGAGGAGGGCCGCGAGTGCGCCCCTGATCAGGTGTTCGTCGTCGGCGAGCAGCACCCGTACGCCGGGGCTCCCGTCTGCCGTGCTCATTCCGTTGCCTCCCGAGGGGTCGACGTGTCGCCGCCCCGCCGTCCGTGGACCCCGCCCGACGCCGGGTCCGCACCGGCCGCAGCGGACGCATCCGTTTCGTCCGGGGTCAGGGGCACGCGGGCCGCGACCCGGAACACCCGCCCCCCGATCCGCCCCCCGATCCGCTCGGCGGCCCCGGTGGACCCAGCAGCCCCAGCGGCACCAGTGGCCCCCGCGGTCCCGGCCTCCAGGGTGCCGCCGACCCGGGCCAACCGCTCCCGTAGCCCGGCGAGCCCGGTGCCGCCCGTCCCGGTGGCCCCGGCGGTCGGGGTCACCCCGTCGCTCTCCACGGTCAGGGTCACCGTCCCGTCCTCCCGCGCGAGGACGATCGCGCACCGTTCGGCGTCACCGTGCCGCAAGACGTTCGTGGTGGCCTCCCGCACCACCCAGCCGAGCACCGACTGCACCTGCGGGGGCAGCCCGGCCGCCGAACCGGTCACCCGGCAGGCGATCCCGGCGGCGGTGAGGACGCCCTGCGCCCCGGCGAGTTCGGCGGACAGATCGGCCTCCCGGTAGCCCCGGACGACCTCCCGCACCTCCCGCTGGGACTCCTGCGCGATCCGCTGCACCTCCACCATCTGCTCCACCGACTCGGGCCGCTCCCGACGGGCCAACTGCACGGCCAGTTCGCTCTTCAACGCGATGACGGCCAGGTTGCGGCCCAGTACGTCGTGCAGGTCCCGCCCGAAGCGCAACCGCTCCTCGGCGACGGCCAGCCGGGTCCGGGTCTCGCGGGCCTCGTCCAGCTCGATCACGACGGTCAGCAGCCAGATGGAGAACGAGGAGGTCAGGGCGACGAACCCGCTGAAGATCGTGATCATCAGGCCCATCACCAGCGCCTGCACCGGCGTGAACCCCACCGCGAGCGCGCCGCCCGCGGCGAGGGCGCCCGCCGTGCAGACCATCGTGAGGACCTGCCGGGTCCCGCGCATGCCGAGCGCGAGGGTGCCCGCGCCGAAGGACACGATCGTGAGGTAGTAGGCGCCGCCCGCGGACATGCGGTCCTGTTCGGCACGGGCCTGGCTGTCCAGGTCGATGCCCCAGACCGCGAGCAGCAGCGCGGTCACGGCGATCACGGCGGTGCCCGCGGCGAGCAGCAGCAGGGCGCCGCCGGGCTTGCCGCGGGTCCCGCAGACCCAGTCGAGGGACCGGGACACCGCGAGCGAGATCAGCCCCGCGTGCGCCAGCACCAGCACCAGCACCACGACTCCCATGGCCCGCGGCACGCTGGTCAGGGGCACGATCCCGGCGACGGCGATCTCGATCAGCGCGAACAGGTGGAAGGACCCGCGGGTGTACGACTCGACCTTCGCCGTCGTGCTCTTGTCACGCCACCAGGCGTCCGGTCGACGCATCACCCCGCTCACCCCCCTCACCCCGCTCCTGCTCACCCGTCCGGTACGCCGCCGGGCGCGCCCGGCGGCGGGCGACCCCGGCGGACGCGTCCTCGCGGTCAGTGCCGTGGTTCCCAACGGAACCACCGGCGTACAGCAAACACCGAGAGCGCGGCCCAGGCCACCGCCGTGGCCAGGGCGGTCAGGATCTCGCCGCCGGACAGCGCTCCGGTCCAGCCGGCGCGGACCAGGGCGATCGCGCCGGTCAGCGGCAGCAGCTCACCGACCCGGGCGAGCCCGTCGGGGAAGATCTCCAGCGGCACGGTGATCCCGGAACCGATCATCGAGATCAGCACCAGCGGCATGACCGTGACCTGTGCGCTCTCCGAGCTGCGGCTGAACGCCGCGGTCACCGCGGCGAGCGCCGCGCACAGCACGATCCCGAGCAGCAGTCCGAGGACGGCCAGGTGCGGGGCCTCGGGGAGGCCCACGTCCAGCAGGACCATGCAGCCGGTGACGAGCACCAGGGTCTGGACGAGGGCGATGCACACCGAGGGCAGGGCCGCGCCGCCGAGTATCTCCACGTCCCGCAGCTCTCCGACGCGCAGCCGCTTGAGGACCAGTTCCTCGCGACGGGTGACGAAGATCCCGGTGAGCGCCATGTAGACGGCGAACAGCAGCGAGAATCCGATGGACGCGGGCAGCAGGATCGTCCCGATGGACAGACCGGTGCCTTCGAGGTCCATGTTCTCGGCGGCGCCGCGCACGCTGAACGGCAGGATGAGCGGGACGAAGGCCGCCGCGAACAGGGTGCCCTTGCTGCGTACCAGGAGGGTCAGCTCGGCTCGGGCGAGTGCGGCCATGCGCCCGGTGGCGGTGGTGGTGGCCCGGGCGTCGTTGCGGGGGGTGCTGCGGTCCGTCGGATCGGCGGACCGGGGTGGGGCGGTGCTCACAGCGCCGGCTCCTTCGGGTGGGGGTTCTGGCTGGTCGGGGCGGTGGAGCCGCTGAGCCCCTCGGCTTCCCGCGCGATCCGCAGGAACGCTTCCTCCAGCGAGGCGGAGCGGACGTCCAGCCCGCGGAGTTCCAGCGACTGCCGTTCGGCCCACACGAGCAGACCGGTGGCGGCCCGCTGGAGTTCATGGGTGCGCAGTCGTACGGTCCGCCCGTTGACGTCGTGGTCGGCGACCCCGAGCTGACCCAGCGGCGGCAGGTCCCCCACGTGGTAGCCGTCGGGGAGTTGGAAGGCGATGATCGAGGGCTGCGAGGCGACGACGTCCGCGACGCGGCCCTCGGCGGCGATGCGCCCCTCGTGGAGGATCGCCAGCCGGTCCGCCAGGTCCTCGGCCTCTTCGAGGTAGTGGGTGGTGAGCAGCACGGTGGTGCCGCTGTCGCGCAGTTCGCGCACCAACTCCCAGGTGTCCCGGCGGCCTTCGGCGTCGAGCCCGGTGGTCGGCTCGTCGAGGAACAGCACCTCGGGCCGGCCCAGCAGGGCGAGCGCCAGGTCCAGCCGGCGACGTTCGCCGCCGGAGAGCTGCTTGACCCGGACGGGGCCGCGCTTGAGCAGGCCGACGAGGTCGAGGGCCTCGTTCGCGGGGCGGGCGCCGCTGGTGCACCCGGCCCACATCCGGACCGTCTCGTTCACCGTCAGCTCGGACGGGAAGCCGCCCTCCTGGAGCATCACCCCGATCCGCGGGCGGATGACGGCACGTTCCGTGTACGGGTCGTGGCCGAGGACGCGGACCTGCCCGGAGGCCGGGGTGGCGAGGCCCTCCAGCACTTCGAGGGTCGAGGTCTTCCCCGCGCCGTTCGTGCCGAGCAGGGCGAAGAGTTCGCCGCGGCGCACGGAGAACGTGACGCCCCGGACGGCTTCGAAGGTCTTGTCCTGCGGGCCGCTCCCGCCCCGGTCGCCCCCGGCGGCGCTGCCGGGCCCGTCGTTCTTGCCGGTCTTGCCGCGCCCGGAGGGACCGCCCCCGTAGACGCGACGCAGATCGGTGACGTCGATCACGCGCTCTTCGGTCGCTTCGGTAGTCATGCATCGATTTTGGCCCGGAGCGGGTCCGGAAACCGATGCGGGGTGTCATCACTGAGCATGACAAATGTCAGACGTCGCGGAGCCGGTAGGGAACGGCGGACGGTGCCGCACATGCAAGAAACCCCAGTCAACTACCGATGACTGGGGTTTGCTTGATGAATTCGTACGAAGTACGACCTGAGCGGACGACGAGGCTCGAACTCGCGACCTCAACCTTGGCAAGGTTGCGCTCTACCAACTGAGCTACGTCCGCATGGCATCCGACCGGCTTCCACCGATCGGCGCGAGCACCACCCTACCTGATCCACTTGCGTGGTCGGTAAGCGATGCAGAGCGGGTGACAGGAATTGCACACTGCGCCTTCCCCCTGGAAGGGGGATGTTCTACTACTGAACTACACCCGCACGACCTCTGAGCTGGGCTTTTCTGCCCCGCCCCGTTGGCGTGCCCAAACTCTAACGGATCACGGGGGGTGCTGCGCAAGTCGGTGCCCCGCGCGGACGTTGACGGGACATCGAGGGGGTGGCGCCGGGGCGCGGACGGTGCGGCGCCGGGACGTCGACGGGCTCCCGGTTCCCACCCGCTCCCCGGGTGAGGACCTTCCCGGGTGAGGGCTTCCGCGGGTGAGGACCTCCGCGGGTGAGGGCCTCCGCCGCCCGCTACACCCGAAGGCGTTCCGCGCCCCGCCCGACGGCGAACCACCACCCGGACGGGTCGCGGGCCCGCCCGCCGGAAGGGCGCCGCCCCGACCACCGGATCGATCACCGCACAGACCTCCGACCAGCCCCCTGAACAGTGGGTGTACCGGGTGGCACCGGGACGCGCCGGGGTGCTCAGGCGCTGGGCTGCTCGGCCCCGGGCGGGCAAGTGCCGCGCCGAGTCCGCCGGTTGGCTGCCCGGCCGATCAGTTGGCCGCCTCGAACGCCTCGTACACGCGCTTGGGGATGCGTCCCCGCGGCGGCACGTTCATCTGGTGCGACCGGGCCCAGGCCCGGACCGCCGAGGGAGCGGGCGTCAACGCGGTGTGCCGGTACACCTGGGGGGTGGGATGGGCCCCCGCCCGGGCCTTGCGACCTGCGTGCACATACGGGGCCAGGGCCTTACGCAGTTTCCTCGCATTGGCCTGATTGAGATCGATCTCGTACGACGTCCCGTCCAGCCCGAAGGCGATCGTTTCCGCCGCTTCTCCGCCGTCGATGTCGTCGTGGAGAGTGACTACGACACGCTGCGCCACGAATATCGGTCCCTTCGTGCGACCTCGCCGCATTGAGGTGCGGTGATGCCGACTGTCCGGCTGCTTGAGGCAAAGTATCGGTATTGCCTTTTCCTTTGTACAGGGCAGGGCATTGAACGGGGAAGACCTTTTATTGCGCTCAGCGTGTCCGGTACGTGTCGTGTCTATTGCGGGGACGGTCTTTTCCGGGATTTTCGGTGAAGGTTGACTACCCTGCCTGGACGGGGTGAGGGCCGTCACGTAGGTACCTACGAATCTACGCGGGTAGAAATTTCGTACGGGTAGTCTGAAGCGACCTGCTCAGCACCACACACCGGGAGTGCCAGTGGCACGCGTCGTAGTCGACGTCATGCTCAAGCCGGAGATCCTCGACCCCCAGGGGCAGGCCGTGCAGCGCGCGCTGCCCCGCCTGGGCTTCGACGGCATCGCCGATGTACGTCAGGGAAAGCGTTTCGAACTTGAGGTCGAAGGGCCGGTGGACGAAGCCGCCCTCGCACGCATTCGCGAGATGGCCGAGACGTTCCTGGCCAACACCGTGATCGAGGACTTCGTCGTCAGGGTTGACGAGGCCACTGAGTCCGCTGCGGATGCCGCCGTCGGAAAGGCCGGAACGAAGTGACCGCCCGTATCGGTGTCGTCACCTTTCCGGGCACCCTGGACGACCGCGACACCCAGCGCGCCGTCCGGGTCGCCGGAGCCGAGGCCGTTCCGCTGTGGCACCGCGACAAGGATCTGAAGCAGGTCGACGCCGTCGTCCTCCCGGGTGGATTCTCGTACGGCGACTATCTGCGCGCGGGAGCGATCTCCCGGTTCTCGCCCGTGATGGAGACGATCATCGCGGAGGCAAAGGCGGGAATGCCGGTCCTGGGAATCTGCAACGGATTCCAGGTGCTGACCGAGACCCATCTGCTGCCCGGCGCGATGTTGCGGAACAATCACCTCCACTTCATCTGCCGCGACCAGAAGCTCCGCGTCGAGACCACCGCCACCGCCTGGACCGCCGACTACACCGCCGGCCAGGAGATCTCCGTCCCGCTCAAGAACATCGACGGCCGCTACGTCGCCGACGAGCGCACCCTCGACGAGCTGGAGGCCGAGGGCCGGGTCGCCTTTCGCTACCTGGACGTCAACCCGAACGGATCGCTGCGCGACATCGCGGGCGTCACCAACGCCGCGGGCAACGTCGTCGGCCTGATGCCGCACCCCGAGCACGCCGTCGAAGGACTGATCGGCACCGGCCGCACCGACGGCCTCGGGTTCTTCACCTCGATCCTGAACAACCTGGTGCGGAAGGGAGCCGTGGCATGACGCTGGACACGGTCAAGCACGCGACCGGCACTCCCGAAGCCGAGCAGCCCTGGCAGCAGCTCGGCCTCAAGCGGGACGAGTACGACCGCATCCGCGAGATCCTCGGCCGCCGCCCGACCGGTGCCGAACTCGCCATGTACTCGGTCATGTGGTCCGAACACTGCTCGTACAAGAGCAGCAAGGTCCACCTGCGCCAGTTCAGCGAGAAGGCCCCCCGCACGGAGGCCCTCCTCGTCGGCATCGGCGAGAACGCGGGCGTCGTGGACGTCGGCCAGGGGTACGCGGTCACCTTCAAGGTCGAGTCGCACAACCACCCCTCGTACATCGAGCCCTACCAGGGCGCGGCCACCGGCATCGGCGGCATCGTCCGCGACATCCTCGCGATGGGCGCCCGCCCGGTCGCCGTCATGGACCCGCTGCGCTTCGGCGCCGCGGAGCACCCCGACACCAAGCGCGTCCTGCCGGGCGTCGTCGCGGGCGTCGGCGGCTACGGCAACTGCCTCGGCCTGCCGAACATCGGCGGAGAGGTCGTCTTCGACGCCTGTTACCAGGGCAACCCGCTGGTCAACGCCCTGTGCGTGGGCGTGATGAAGCACGAGGACATCCACCTCGCGAAGGCGTCCGGCGCCGGCAACAAGGTCATCCTCTACGGGGCCCGCACCGGTGGCGACGGCATCGGCGGCGTCTCGGTGCTCGCCTCGGAGACCTTCGAGGCCGGCAGCGGCGTCCCGGCCAACCGCCCCGCGGTCCAGGTCGGCGACCCCTTCCAGGAGAAGCTGCTCATCGAGTGCACCCTGGAGATCTTCGCCGAGAAGCTGGTCCACGGCATCCAGGACCTCGGCGGCGCGGGCCTGTCCTGCGCCACCAGCGAGCTGGCCAGCGCCGGTTCCGGCGGCATGCGCGTCGACCTGGACACCGTGCCGCTGCGCGACGCGACCCTCTCGCCCGAGGAGATCCTCATGAGCGAGTCGCAGGAGCGCATGTGCGCGATCGTGGAGCCCGGCAAGGTCGAACGCTTCCTGGAGATCTGCGAGAAGTGGGACGTCATCGCCACCGTCATCGGTGAGGTGACGGAAGGCGAGCGGCTGGAGATCTTCTGGCACGGCGAGCAGATCGTCGACGTGCCGCCGCGCACGGTCGCCCACGAGGGCCCCGTCTACCAGCGCCCGTACGCGCGCCCCGACTGGCAGGACACCCTCCAGGCGGACGACGCGAACAAGCTGCCCCGCCCGGCCGACGCCGCGCAGCTCAAGGACCAGGTCCTCAAGCTCGTCGCCTCGCCCAACCAGGCGTCCAAGGCGTGGATCACCGACCAGTACGACCGGTTCGTGCAGGGCAACACGGTCCTCTCCCAGCCCGAGGACTCGGGCATGATCCGCATCGACGCGGACACCAACCTCGGTGTCGCCGTCGCGACGGACGGCAACGGCCGGTACGCCAAGCTCGACCCCTACGCGGGCGCCCAGCTCGCGCTGGCGGAGGCGTACCGCAACGTCGCCACGACCGGTGCGAAGCCGCTGGCCGTCTCCAACTGCCTGAACTTCGGTTCGCCCGAGGACCCCGCGGTGATGTGGCAGTTCGCGGAGGCCACCCGTGGTCTCGCCGACGCCTGCCAGGTGCTCGGCACCCCGGTCACCGGCGGCAACGTCTCCCTCTACAACCAGACCGGTGACACCGCGATCCACCCCACCCCGGTGGTCGCGGTCCTCGGCGTCATCGACGACGTCACGCGCCGCACGCCGGTCGGGTTCGCGGAGGAGGGCCAGCTGCTGTACCTCCTCGGCGACACCCGCGAGGAGTTCGGCGGATCGGCGTGGTCCCAGGTCGTCCACGAGCACCTGGGCGGACTGCCGCCGGTGGTCGACCTGGAGCGGGAGCGGCTGCTCGCCGACATCCTGATCTCGGCCTCCCGCGACGGCATGGTCGACGCGGCGCACGACCTCTCGGACGGCGGGCTCGTCCAGGCGGTCACCGAGTCCTGCCTGCGCGGCGGGAACGGCGCCCGACTGGTCGTCCCCGACGGTCTCGACGCGTTCACCTTCCTGTTCTCCGAGTCGACGGGGCGCGCGGTCGTCGCCGTTCCGCGGTCGGAGGAGCTGCGCTTCACCGACATGTGCGGGGCGCGGGGCCTGCCCGCCACCCGGATCGGCGTCGTCGACGGCGACGCGATCGAGGTGCAGGGCGAGTTCACGTTGTCCCTGGCGGAGCTGAAGGCCGCCCACGAGGAGACGATCCCGGCACTGCTGGCCTGACCGCGCCGGCCCCGCCGTTCCACTGCTCCACCGTTTCCCCACTGAGCCCTCCGTCCGGCAGCCGCCGGGTCGGAGGGCTCAGTCGTGCCCCGGCCCACCACCCCCCAAGCCACCCGTACGAAGTATTGTTCGCCATTACGTAACTACGTAATATGGAGCCATGGAACTGGAGCAGCGGGTCACCGCCCTGGAACGCCGACTGGCCGCCCTGGAGCACGCGGACGAACCCGGCGAGCCGAGCGCCTTCCGCGCCCCCGACGAACGGGCGGCGCCCGAGGAACCGGCGCAGTCGGGGGCGTCCCGGGAGCAGCCGGTGAGCGAAGGCACCCCCCGCGCTGACTTCTGGGCACTGGAGGGCTTCAAGGAACAACTCGCCGAGGCCGGCCCGGTCGCGGAGGACGGCGGCGTCCTGTTCACCGGCGCGGTCGCCCTCCCCGGAGGCGAGCGGTACGAGTGGCAGTACGGCGAGCTCACCGGCCGACTCATCGAAGCCGACTGGTCGGAGCGGGCCGAAGCGTTCGCCGCCCTCGGTCACCCGGTACGGCTGAGGCTGCTGCGGGAGGTCCTGACCGGCAGCCGCACCGCTGCCGAGCTGACGAGCCTGGACGGCCTCGGCACCACCGGCCAGACCTATCACCACCTGCGCCAACTCACCGCGGCCGGCTGGCTCCACGCCCAGGGACGCGGGCGGTACGAGGTGCCGTCCACCCGCGTGGTCCCCCTGCTGGTCGCCCTGAGCCTGGCGAAGTCCCCATGACCACCCGACAGCCCACCTCCCGGGGAGAGACGATGCCGAGCCACACCCACCCGACCCGCCGCAGAGCAGTCACCTACCTGTCCGTCAGCTACCGGCTGACAGGACTGGCGTTGGGCGCCCTGATCATCGGGAGCTTCGTGTTCGACCCGCTGGACGAGCCCCCGTTCCCGCTGCTCTGGCCGCTGCTGGGCGTGACCATGCTGTTCCTGCTCCTGGTCGCCTGGCTGGTCCGCCCCGCCAGGAAGGGACAACCGGCGAGAGAGCCGGTCGAGGTGGCGCCACCGGTCACCGGCCGCTGGACCGCGTTGAACAGCCCCGCGGACAAGGTCCCCAGCCACGGCACCCACGGCTACGGACAGACGTACGCCATAGACGTGGTCGCCGAGCCGCAGCCGGACCGCATACCCGACGATCCGCCCGGCGATCGGCCCGCCGACCGCACTGGAGTCCCGACCGGCGACCCGGCCGAGGGGCCGCGCCCGGCCTTCAACTGGCTCTGGCCGCTGGTCCGTCGCCCGGACGCCTTCCCGGCCTACGGCGCCCCGCTCCTGGCGGTGGCCGACGGCACGGTGGTCCGCGCCTCCGACACCCAACGGGACCACCTGAGTCGTACCTCGCTACCGATGCTGGCGTACCTGATGCTGGTCGAGGGCATGACCCGCGCGATGGTGGGCCCCACTCGGGTCACCGGCAACTACGTCATCCTCGATCTCGGCGACGACACCTACGCGATGTACTGCCATCTGCGCCGGGGCTCGCTGAAGGTGCGTCCGGGCGATCGCGTCCGGGTGGGTCAGGTCCTCGCCGCCTGCGGCAACTCCGGCAACTCGACGGAACCGCACGTCCACTTCCAGCTGATGGACTCGCCCGAGCTGGACGCGGCCAGGGGCGTCCCGTTCCGCTGGCGGGGCGTGGGACTCCCGGCGAACGGCGAGACGTTCACGGTGGACGCTGCGGCGGGGGCGAAGACCACGGTGGAGACGAGGGCTGCGACAGGGTAGGCGCGCGGAGGGGTCGGGTGGGGTGGGGTGGGGTTGGGTGAGGTTGGGGGACGAGGGAGGGGTGGGGGGAGGGGAGGGGGGGAGGCCCCCAAGTATCGCCAGGCCCCCCACCCGGCCCCCCGGTCCCCCACTCAGCGCAACAGCCCCGGTGGATAGGCTCGATGCATGCCGCCAGCCAGCAAACGTGTTCGTTCCTTCGATCCGGCCCGGACCCGCGCCGCCGTGCTCACGCAGTACCGTCACGTCCGTGCGGCAGTCGGGGAGCTCACGCCGGAGCAGCTAGCCGAACCGACCCGGCTCGGGGCGTGGACGGTACGGGAACTCGTCGCGCACCTCTCGCTCGTCCTGGGGTCCGTCGCACGGAACCTGGAGCTGCCCGAGCCCGCGCGGCAGGAACTCACACTCGACGCGTACCCCGCGGCCACGTCCACGGTGGCCGGCGCCGTCGACACCTCGGCCCGCAGCACTGCTGCCGAAGCGGACGCCGAGGAGCTGTTCGCCCGGGCGGCCGACCGGGTCGAGGAGGCGTTGGCCGGGGTTCCCGACGAGCGGATCGTCCCGACCCGGTTCGGCGCGATGCGGCTGCCCGACTTCCTGGTGACCCGGGTGGTCGAGCTGGTCGTCCACACCGACGACCTCAACGACGCGATCGGGCCCGCCGTCCCGATGGACGGCAAGGCCCTCGCGATCACCACCCGTTTCCTCGCCGACGTGCTCGCGCTGAAGGCACCGGGCGGGGCGGTGGAGGTACGCGTCCCGCCGTACGCGGTGGTCCAGTGCGTCGAGGGGCCGCGGCACACCCGGGGCACCCCGCCGAACGTCGTGGAGACCGATCCGCTGACCTGGCTCCGGTTGGCCACGGGGCGCACCGACTGGGCGGCGGAACTCGGTGCGGCCAAGGTTTCCGCCAGCGGGGAGCGCGCGGACCTCACGGAGTTGCTGCCCCTGCTGGGCTGAGGCACCGAGGGCGCGCCCCACCGCACCCCGGACCCGACCCCGCACCCCGGATCACATCCGCACTCACACCCGGACGCCAGGAGGGCGACCCATGCAGGACGTGCCGAACAAGCCGACCGACCGCAGGGTCTCGCGCCGCACGGTGTGGGGAATCTGCGCCTCCGTGGTGGTCCTGGTCGCCGGGTTCGGCGCGTACCAGGTCCGCTGGGTGTCCCCGGCACCGCACGCCTCGGACGAACGGTGCGGCGGGGTCGTCGACCGGACCCCCGACTCCCTGGCGGGGCAACCCCGGAAGTGGACGTTCAACGAGGGGACCGTCGCCTGGGGATGGGGCGGTTCCGTGCTGCGGTGCGGGGTGGAGGAACTGCCGCCGACCCCGGACCTGTGCGTGTCGGTCAACGGCGTCGACTGGGTCCTGGACGAGGCGCGGCTGGATCGCGACGGGGTCAGCGTGCTGACCACCTACGGGCGTTCCCCCGCGGTGGAGTTCGTTCACGAGGGGACGCGGGAGGAAGCCGCCGCGGCCCTGACCGATCTGGCCGACACGGTCAGGGGCCTGCCCCGCGAAAGCAAGTGCATCGGGTTGGACGACGTCTGACCCGACCCCCTCGGGCGTTCCGGAATCCGCGACCGAACCGCGACGGAATCCGCGACGGAATCCGCTACGGGAACCGTGACGGGCGCCGTCCCGTCACATCGGCATGGACATGCGACGGCGCACCCCCCTGACCGCGACCGCAGTGGCTTGTCTCCTGGCAGTCGCCAGCACGGCCTGCGGCAACCAGGTGAACTCCGGCGACGGCGACGGCGACGGTGACGGTGACGGTGACGGCGGTGCCGGGAGCGCGGGCCGTGCGAAGGGCGCCGACCGCGCGGACGCCACCGAAGGGACGGCCCAACTGTCCGGCACCCGCTGGACCGTCAGGAGCCTGACCGCGGACGGCCGTGAGTACCGGCCGTCGACGGACGCGCACCTGACGTTCGACGGGAAGTCCCGCGCCAGCGGCAGCTACGGCTGCAACACCTTCGACGCGGACGTCACCCTCACCGGGCGGAACGTCACCTTCCGTGAGTGGGAGTCCACCACCGTGGGGTGCGATCCGGCGGTGTCCGCCTTCGAGGACCGCCTCGCCGCCACGCTCCGCGCCGGTGCGCTGGAGTTCGCGCGCGAGGGCGACGCGCTCACCCTGACGACCGCGAAGGGCGACCACGTGGACCTGGCCGCGGGGAAGGCCCCGCGGGACGTTCCGCTGACCGGGACGAAGTGGGTGGTGAACGCCCTGGTCGAGGGCGGGAGCAGCGTTTCGGTCCCCGGGGGCGCGGCGCCCGCGGCGCACCTGACGTTCGGGAAGGGCGGCGAGGTCAGCGGCGCCCTCGGTTGCAATCGTTTCTCGGCCAAGGTGAAGATCGGGGACGAGGGAACGCTCACCCTCTCCGATCCGGCGATGACCCGCATGTTGTGTGACGACCGGGCGATGCGGACGGAGCGGGCGCTCTCCCGGCTCTTCGGCGGTACGGAGGTCGGTTACGAGGTGAACGGGAACTCCCTGAGGCTCATCGCCCCTGATGGGAGGGGTGCAGCGGCCACTGCGGCACCCGCCGCCCCGCCCACGGGCGGGGCTTCCGGCCGAACCGGCCGGTAAGTGATTCGTCTTACGGATGGCGTCCCCAATTCGGACCAGTGGTCGATCTCGCCTACACTCGGTGCCGTGCCACGTGGTGACGGTCGACTCAATCACGATCTGCTCCCCGGTGAGAAAGGCCCCCAGGACGCTTGTGGCGTCTTCGGTGTCTGGGCTCCGGGCGAAGAGGTCGCAAAGCTCACGTACTTCGGGCTCTACGCCCTCCAGCATCGGGGCCAGGAATCCGCGGGGATCGCGGTCAGCAACGGCTCCCAGATCCTCGTCTTCAAGGACATGGGCCTGGTCTCCCAGGT
This sequence comes from Streptomyces sp. NPDC127068, assembly GCF_042724695.1. NCBI lineage: Bacteria > Bacillati > Actinomycetota > Actinomycetes > Kitasatosporales > Streptomycetaceae > Streptomyces > Streptomyces sp. NPDC127068. Next base: position 21,076 of record NZ_JBHXEN010000017.1, read on the forward strand.
CTTCGACGAGAGGTCCCTCAGCGCCCTCCAGGGCCACATCGCTGTGGGACACGCACGCTATTCGACCACCGGCGCATCGGTCTGGGAGAACGCCCAGCCGACTTTCCGCGCCACTCCGAACGGCTCCTTGGCACTCGCCCACAACGGCAATCTGGTGAACACCGCCCAGCTCGCCGAGATGGTCGCCGAGATGCCCAAGCGGGAGGGCCGCGTCCCTCAGGTCGCCGCCACCAACGACACCGACCTCGTCACGGCCCTGCTCGCGGGGCAGGTCGACGACGACGGGAAGCCGCTGACGATCGAGGGTTCCGCCGCGAAGGTGCTGCCCGAGGTGAAGGGCGCCTTCTCGCTCGTCTTCATGGACGAGAACACCCTGTACGCCGCGCGTGACCCGCAGGGCATCCGGCCCCTGGTGCTGGGTCGGCTGGAGCGCGGCTGGGTCGTCGCCTCCGAGTCCGCCGCCCTCGACATCTGCGGGGCGACGTACGTCCGGGAGATAGAGCCCGGCGAGTTCGTCGCCATCGACGAGAACGGCCTCCGCACCTCGCGATTCGCGAAAGCGAAGCCCAAGGGGTGCGTCTTCGAGTACGTGTACCTGGCCCGTCCGGACACGGACATCGCCGGGCGCAACGTCTACCTCTCCCGGGTGGAGATGGGGCGTCGTCTCGCGCGGGAGGCGCCCGCCGAGGCGGACCTGGTGATAGCGACTCCGGAGTCCGGGACCCCGGCCGCGATCGGGTACGCGGAGGAGTCCGGCATCCCGTTCGGCGCCGGTCTGGTGAAGAACGCGTACGTGGGTCGGACGTTCATCCAGCCCTCGCAGACGATCCGCCAGTTGGGCATCCGGCTGAAGCTGAACCCGTTGAAGGAAGTCATCAGGGGCAAGCGGCTGGTCGTCGTGGACGACTCGATCGTGCGGGGCAACACCCAGCGCGCCCTGGTGAAGATGTTGCGCGAGGCGGGCGCCGCCGAGGTGCACATCAGGATCTCCTCGCCGCCCGTGAAGTGGCCCTGCTTCTTCGGCATCGACTTCGCGACCCGTGCCGAACTCATCGCCAACGGCATGACCGTCGAGGAGATCGGCAAGTCGCTGAGCGCCGACTCCCTGTCGTACATCTCCCTCGAAGGCATGATCGAGGCCACCACCATCGACAAGCCCAACCTCTGCCGGGCCTGCTTCGACGGTGAGTACCCGATGGAGCTGCCCGACCCGGAGCTGCTCGGCAAGCAGCTGCTGGAGACCGAGCTGGCGGCGGGTCCCGCGGCCACCGCCGCGGTCGACGCGCTCCGTCGCCCGTGATCCCCCGAAGAACCCACACGAAGGTTCCGCACGCATGTCTGGTGAATCCCCTGTGAGCACCCCCGTTTCCGGTTCCGGCGCGAGTTACGCGAGCGCGGGTGTCGACATCGAGGCGGGCGACCGCGCGGTGGAGCTGATGAAGGAGTGGGTGCGCAAGACGAAGCGCCCCGAGGTCGTCGGCGGTCTCGGCGGTTTCGCCGGGCTCTTCGACGCCTCCGCCCTGAAGCGCTACGAGCGTCCCCTGCTGGCCTCGGCGACCGACGGCGTCGGCACCAAGGTCGACATCGCCCGTCGGTTGGGCGTCTACGACACGATCGGCCATGACCTGGTCGCGATGGTCATGGACGACATCGCGGTGTGCGGCGCGGAGCCGCTGTTCATGACCGACTACATCTGCGTCGGCAAGGTCCACCCGGATCGGGTCGCGGCGATCGTGAAGGGCATCGCCGAGGGCTGTGTCCTCGCGGGGTGTGCCCTGGTCGGCGGCGAGACGGCCGAGCACCCGGGGCTCCTCGGCCCGGACGACTTCGACGTGGCCGGTGCCGGTACGGGCGTGGTGGAGGCCGATCAGCTGCTCGGTCCCGATCGCATTCGCACGGGTGACGCGGTGATCGCGATGGCCTCCTCGGGCCTTCACTCCAACGGGTACTCGCTGGTCCGGCACGTCCTGTTCGACCGGGCCGGGTTCGCGTTGGAGCAGCACGTGGAGGAGTTGGGGCGGACCCTCGGCGAGGAGCTGCTGGTGCCGACCCGGATCTACTCGTTGGACTGTCTGGCGCTGGCCCGCACCGCGGAGGTGCACGCCTTCAGCCACATCACCGGGGGCGGGCTCGCGGCGAACCTGGCGCGGGTCGTCCCGGACGGGCTGCACGCCGTCGTGGACCGTGCCACCTGGGCGCCGGGCGCGGTGTTCGACCTGGTGGGCTCGGCGGGGCAGGTGGAGCGTCTGGAGCTGGAGAAGACCCTGAACATGGGGGTCGGCATGATGGCGGTGGTGCCCGCCGAGTCGGTGGAGGTCGCGCTGACGCTGTTGGCGGACCGGGGCGTGGACGCCTGGGAGGCGGGCGAGATCACCGAGCGCGGTGCGCACACCACGGGCGCGGCGCTGGTCGGGGACTACGCGAAGTAGGTCCTCCCGGACCCACGGACCCTCACGATCCGATGATCTTCTTGGCGACGGTGACCGCGGCGGCTTCCGCGGCGGTCACCGGCAGCACCAGCAGCCCGAGCTCGAACCCGAGCAGCACCGTCAGCGTGGACAGCACCAGCAGCACCAGCAGCACGGACGGCATCAGCGCGGGTGCGGCTCAGTGTGCGGGAGCAGCACGAAACCCGGTCCGGTGTTGCTGGCCCGGACCGGGGTTGGTGCGACGGGTCGGCGGTGCCCCGACCGGAGTGACCGCTCGCGCGGGCGTGCCGGTCGACGGCGGTGCCGACTGCTGTGGACTACAGGCTGCTGAGGAGAACGTGCGCGGCCGTGGCGTCAAGCGCCGCGACGGTGCGACTGCGACGGGGAACCGGGCTCGTCGCCCTCGTCCTCGTCGTCATCGACGTTGTAGAGATCCGCGTACCGTGCGTACGGGTCGTTGTCCTCGTCGTCCTCGATCGGCTCGCCGTTCGGCGGCTGGCTCGAAGTCGATGCGCCCAGCTCGTTGGCCAGACGTGACAGGTCCGTTCCGCCGCTGTTGTACTTCAGCTGGCGGGCGACCTTTGTCTGCTTGGCCTTGGCCCGGCCGCGCCCCATGGCTCGACCCCCTCGGTGACGGGGCTCGACGGCCCCAGAGTCTTGACACGCGTTCATGATCTGGAACGGACTCTCCGTGGAGAGACCGGTCCGTAGGGCTTCCACGGTACCTGCTCCTGCGGCCATCCGGTACGTCGCCCGCAGGACGCGCGTGTGCGCTGGACCCGCGAGGCGCCCCGTCCTCGCTGGTCAACCGCGATTTTAACCTCTTCTTGGCAGGCGACCCGCCGACGGGCTGTGAGTCTCATGTCTCAGCCGTCCCACGGCCCCTCCCGCGCGGTGTCCCGGGGCCGTGCCGGGCCCCGACACGCCCGGGTTGCGGCCGGGTGGTGTCGGGGCCCGGGAGCGTCGGGCGCGCCCCGTTGCGGGTGGGGTGGATCAGCCGTCCGTGCAGCGCGCTTCGGCCATTCTCTGTTCGGCGATCCGGTCGGCCGCTGCGGCCGGCGGGATGCCGTCACTGTTCGCACGTGCGAATATGTCGAGCGTGGTGTCGAAGATCTTCGACGCCTTGGCCCGGGCCCGCTCGAAGTCGAATCCGTGGAGTTCGTCGGCGACCTGGATCACGCCGCCCGCGTTGACCACGTAGTCGGGGGCGTAGAGGACGCCGCGGTCCGCGAGGTCCTTCTCGACGCCGGGGTGGGCGAGCTGGTTGTTGGCGGCGCCGCACACCACGCCGGCGGTGAGGACGGGCACGGTGTCGTCGTCCAGTGCTCCGCCGAGTGCGCAGGGCGCGTACACGTCGAGTCCGTCGACCCGGATCAGGGCGTCGGTGTCGGCGACGACCCGGACCCCGGGGTGCAGGCGGGTGATCCGGCGCACGGACTCCTCGCGGACGTCGGTGACCACGACCTCGGCGCCGTCGTCGAGCAGGTGCTGGACCAGGTGGTGGCCGACCTTGCCCACCCCGGCGACGCCGACCTTCCGGCCGCGCAGCGAGGGGGCGCCCCAGCGGTGTTGGGCGCTGGCCCGCATCCCCTGGAAGACGCCGTACGCGGTGAGTACCGAGGAGTCGCCGGCGCCGCCGTTCTCGGGGGAGCGGCCGGTGGTCCAGCGGCAGGTGCGGGCCACCACGTCCATGTCGGCGACGTAGGTGCCGACGTCGCAGGCGGTCACGTAGCGACCGCCGAGGGAGTCGACGAACCGGCCGTAGGCGAGGAGCAGCGCTTCGGTCTTGATCTGCTCGGGGTCGCCGATGATGACGGCTTTGCCGCCGCCGTGGTCGAGTCCGGCCATGGCGTTCTTGTACGACATTCCGCGGGCGAGGTTCAGCGCGTCGGTGACGGCTTCGGCCTCGTCGGCGTACGGGTAGAAGCGGGTGCCGCCGAGGGCGGGGCCCAGGGCGGTGGAGTGGAGGGCGATCACGGCCTTGAGGCCGCTGGCCCGGTCCTGGCAGAGCACTACTTGTTCGTGGCCCCCCTGGTCCGAGTGGAACAGGGTGCGCAGGACGCCGTCGGATGCTTCGGTCACGGTGGTGACTCCCGGGTGCGTAGCGGCGGTGGTGGCCCGGACCCGTTGGGGTGGTGGGCCGGGTGGGACGAGCGTAGGGCCTCGGTGTCACGGTGGCCGGTTCGCGGTAGGTTTCCGCGTCGGTCCGCGGGGGAGGGAGCAGGGGTGCCCAAGGTGTCCTCGGTGATCGTGCCGTACGCGTCCTATCTGCGGGTGTACGAACCGCTCGCGGCCTTCCCGGAACCGGAGCGCAGCCATTGGGCGCGCTATGCCCGGCGGGTCGACCGGCCGTCGTACCAGGACGAGCTGCGGCGTTCCCTGGCGGACCTGTTGCCCACTCCGCCGGTCGCGGTGCCGGTCCACGAGAGTGATGACGCGTTCGTGGCCGAGGTCGACGGGGTGCTGTGCGTGTGTCCGTGGCGGACCCGGTTGCGGGGCTGGCAGGCGCTCGACGCGTTGGCGTCCGGGGGGCGGTTGCCGCCGGCGGTGCTCGACGCGGTGCTGCCGCCCGTCGTCCGCAAGGAGAGCGCCGACGACTACGAGCGGTGGCGGGCCCGCAATCCCGATGCGCGTCCGTGGATCCGTACCGCGACCTGGCAGGTGCCGTTGGCCTGGTTCGTGCTGGTGGCCGACGAGGAGCGGGAGCACCAGGGGGCGGAGCCGGCGGAGTCGGTGGACCCCTCGGAGCCGGCGGAGCTTGCCGGGCTTGCCGGGGGTGCGCCGGTGTTGCGCTACCGGACGCAGATGGTGCAGGCGCGGCGGCGGGTGGCGCGTGGCTTGAAGGCGTTGCGGGCGGCGTTGGGTGAGGGGCCGCAGATCGACGCGCTGGTGGACGTGGGGGCGTGGCTGGAGGAGTTCCATCCGCGGTCGTTGGTCGAACTCGACTACGGGGGGCTGGTGCACGCGCTGCCGGCCGCCCATCTGGCGGCCGATCGTTCGGCGGCGGACGTGGCGGAGGGCATCGAGGCGCTGCGCCGGGGGGACGGGGACGGGGCCGGGGAGGCGTACGGGCGGCTGGCCGCGCGGTGGCGGGTGGTGCGGGACCGGCAGTCGGCGAGTTGAGCGGGGCGGCGTTGCTCGGGGGAATCCGTACGGGTCGGTCGGTCCGTGCCGGGGCCACGGATTCGGTCGTGTGCGCGCGGGGGGTGCGGGAACCGGCCGCGGTGTCCTGACAAGCTGTTTCCTGGCATGGTGGGGGCGGTGCCGGCCCGGTGCGCGGGTCGGTGCGGGGTGGGGAGCTGCGGATTCCGTCGCCGGGACGTGTGGGTTCCGGTGCGCGTGGCGCCTGGTGCTCGGCGGGCGGGCAGGCGGTGTGCGTCGTCGGCGGTGCGGGCCGGGCGGTGCGGGTCGCTCGGGTCGGTGGCCGTTCGTGGCGATCGGTGGTCGTGTGCGGCGGCCGGGTCCGGTGGTCGGGGGAGCGCGCGGGGCCGGAGGTAAAGGCGGGTCGGGACGTAGGTCCTGATCCGGTCTTTTGCGTCAAGCGTGACGGACCGCACTATCCCGGGCCTTGCGCCCATCACCCGTCCTCGTGCCAAAATAGGACAAGGAGTCCGGGGAGGGCTCCTTCCATCCGAGTCTGGGCAGAATGCTCCGCATTGCACGCTATGGGGGGTCTGTTGACCTCTGCTCACTCTGTGACAGATTGTCACGGGGGTGTGACTGTCCGCTATGGGGCGGTCCATCGGCATCCGTCGGTGATGAACACCTGGGAGGGCAATTCCATCGGTTTGGCCGACGCGGCTGGACAGATGGTGTAGTTGTAGTGCCGAGGACAAGCCGTTCGTCCTATAACCGACTCGACCCGCGTCCGCCATTTCGGGCAACGCGTGTCAAGGTGCAGAATTTAGAGGAAAGAACCGAGAAGGTTCGGTTCTCCCGAGGAGGCCGCTCATGACAGCTCGCACCCCTGATGCCGAGCCGCTGCTGACCCCGGCTGAGGTCGCCACGATGTTCCGCGTCGACCCGAAGACGGTCACGCGCTGGGCCAAGGCTGGCAAGCTCACGTCGATCCGCACGCTCGGCGGACACCGCCGCTACCGCGAAGCCGAGGTACGCGCGCTACTGGCGGGCATTCCCCAGCAGCGCAGCGAAGCCTGAACAACCGCACGACCGGGCCGATTCACCGGGTCCCCCACCCGGTGCGCACGCCCGCAGCACAGCACAGCTACACATGACGTCGGTCCTGCCCCAACAGGACCGTGCCGGGACGAGTGAGCAGTACGTCGAGGCCGTGACGTCGATCGCGCTGGACTCCGCCGGGTCCAGCGCGATTTTTCTTTGTGCGGATTCCCCGGCTCCCGTTGTGCGGATTCCGTGGTGACGCGGGGTGCGCCGGGGCCGCCGGCCCGCTCGGCTGCCCTTCCCGGGCCGCCAACACCCCCTGGTGAGCGCCCTGGTGGCGCCCCCGCCGCTTCGGGTGGCGCCGGCCGACCGTTCGGAGCCGCCCAGGCGCCCTCACGGCCCTTCGTGGGGGCTGAGGGGCGGGTCGGGGCCTCTTCCCGGCCCGCACGCCCCGTACGGGTCCCTGACGGGCCCTCAGGGCTCCGCCGCGCCGCCCTGCCGGCAGCGGGGAGCCCGAACGCCCTTCGAACGGCCTCCGGGTGGCGTTCGAGCGGCCTGTGAACGGGGGCGGGGGGCCGGTGCGGCGGTCCGCTTGTCGGACTCTGCGGGGCTTGCGGGGGTGGTGCCGGATGTTCCGTGAACTGTCCCGGATGCCGGTGCAATTGCACATATTAAATTGACCGTTTGTAGGACAGGGGTAAGCCCGGGGGTTCTCGAAACTCTTACGGTGACACCCGTCACATGCGCGGTCGGTTGTTGCCCGACGGGCAACTGCGGTAGTGCACCGGCTCCGTGGAACGCCTCCGGTCCGCCGCTCCCGCCCATGCTTCTGCCTGCTGCCCCCGTGGCGGCCGGTGACCTCGTACACGTCATTCGTTCGGGGGAATCTCCTGCTCGGGGTCTTCCCTCGGCTCCATGGGGTGTGTAGAGGGCTCCATGGCCAGCTTCTGGAGTGCGGTGCACACCGGGCAGTGCCGGACCCGGTGGCGGTAGCGGGAGGCCGCCGACAGATGGGCGCGCAGCAGCGCCCGTGTTTCGTGTCGAGCGACAGGTGCCATGCGCCCACCTCCGGTGCCCCGCGGGGGAGTCCTTTGATGAGGAGGTACCCATCCGGGAGCCCGTCGTCAACCCGGCGCGGCGGAACCGTGCTCCGGGCGGGGCCGTGCGGGGCGGGCGGAACAGCAGAATGGCCCACATCCGCAGGGGATGTGGGCCGTTGCGCGGTCCTGACGGGATTTGAACCCGCGGCCTCCACCTTGACAGGGTGGCGAGCACTCCAAACTGCTCCACAGGACCAGGTTTCGCGGCGCTTGGTACTGCGTTGCGCTGCGAAACAGGACTGTACAGCAGGGCCGGCCGTGCGGTCGAACTCACTCAGGGTGCGGGGGTCGTTACCGGCCGTTCGGCGTGCGTCACCGCACCCTCCCCGCACCCGTCGCACCCCCCGCACCGGCCTCCGCATCCGCTCAGGGCACCGCCGCGTCGATCGCCTTCACGATCCGTTTGTCCGAAACCGGGTAGGCGGTCCCCAGCGAGTGCGCGAAGTAGCTGACCCGCAGCTCCTCGATCATCCACCGGATGTCCCGCACCGGCTGCGGCACCGGACGCCCCCGGGGCAACTGCTCCAGCAGCCACCCGTACTCGTCGCGCATGTCGTGCACCTTCTCCATGCGGGTGGTGTCCCGCTGGACGTTGGCCGGCATCTGCTGGAGCCGCCGGTCGACGGCCACCAGGTAGCGCATCAGGTCCGGCAGCCGTCCGATGCCCGTCTCGGTGACGAAACCGGGCTTCACCAGCGCGGCGAGCTGCTCCCGCACGTCCGTGGTGTTGGCGAGCAGCGCGGGGCTGGTGGTGGCCCGCAGCCGTCGTTCGGCGGCCTGCCAGGCGGCGAGGACCTGGCGCACCTGGTCCACCGTGCGCACCGTCAGGTCGACGATGTCGGCCCGCACCCGTTCGTAGAGCTTCCGGTAGGACTCCTCGTCCCAGGCGGGCCCGCCGAAGTCGGCGATCAGCCGGTCCGCGGCGGCCGTGGCGCAGTCCTCGAAGAGGGCCTGCATCGAACCGTGCGGATTGGCGGACAGGGCGAGCTTCTGGGCGTTGCCGAGCTTGTCGAGGGCGAACTTGGCCGGATTCACCGGGATGTTCCGCACGATGAGCCGCCGGATGCCCCGCCGCATCGCCTCGGCCTGTTCCGCCTCGGAGTCGAAGAGCCGCACGGACACCGTGTCGGCGCCGCCCCCGGCAGGGGCGTCGGCGGAGTCGTCGACGAGGGCCGGGTACGCCTTGACGGGCTGGCCGGCGCGTTTGGCCTCGAAGACCCGGGGCAGCGAGCCGATCGTCCAGTCGGTCAGCCCGGAGCGTTCGATGGCGCCCTGGCCGGAGCGCTCGGCGCTGGCCGCGGCGGCCTTGGACAGCGCCTGGCGGGCCTTGGGCCGCAGCCGCTGCCGCAGCGCCTCCAGGTCCTTGTCCTCGGCGTCCGGGGCGACCTTGCGGCGGCGCTCGTCGACGATCCGGAACGTGATGCGCAGGTGGTCGGGGACCTTCGACCAGTCGAAGTCGTCCGGGGAGACGGGCACCCGCACCATGGCGTGCAGCTCCCGGGCGAGCGTCACCTCCAGGGGCTCCTGGAGCGGGGTCGCCCGGGCCAGGAACCGTCCGGCGAAGTCCGGTGCGGGCACGTAGTGCCGACGCACCGGCTTGGGCAGGGTGCGGATCAGCTCCGTCACGACCTGCTCGCGCAGCCCCGGGATCTGCCAGTCGAAGCCCTCGTCGGTGACCTGGTTGAGCACCTGCACCGGGATGTGGACGGTGACGCCGTCGGCGTCCGCGCCCGGCTCGAACTGGTACGTCACCCGGAACTTCAGCCGGCCCTGGGTCCAGGAGTCCGGGTAGTCGGCCTTGGTGATGGCCTGGGCGGACTCCCGGATCAGCATCTCCCGCTCGAAGTCGAGCAGGTCCGGCTCCTCCTGGCGCTTGCGCTTCCACCAGGAGTCGAAGTGCGCCCCGGACACCACGTGCGGGGGCACCCGCTGGTCGTAGAAGTCGAACAGCGTCTCGTCGTCCACGAGGATGTCGCGGCGGCGCGCCCGGTGCTCCAGCTCCTCGACCTCGGTGAGCAGCCGGCGGTTGTCCGCGAAGAACTTGTGGTGCGTGCGCCAGTCGCCCTCGACCAGGGCGTTGCGGATGAACAGGTCGCGGGAGGTCTCCGGGTCGATCCGGCCGTAGTTGACCTTCCGGTGGGCGACGACCGGCACCCCGTAGAGGGTGACCCGCTCGTACGCCATCACCGCGGCCTGGTCCTTCTCCCAGTGCGGTTCGCTGTACGTGCGCTTGAGCAGGTGCTCGGCGAGGGGTTCGATCCAGTCGGGTTCGATCTTGGCGTTGACCCGGGCCCACAGCCGGGAGGTCTCCACCAGTTCGGCCGACATGACGACCTTGGGCTGCTTCTTGAACAGCGCGGAGCCGGGGAAGATCGCGAACTTGGCGCCGCGGGCGCCCAGGTACTCGTTCTTCTCGGTGTCCTTGAGCCCGATGTGCGAGAGCAGTCCCGCGAGCAGGGACGTGTGGACGGCCTGGTCGGAGGCGTCGGTGTCGTTGACGACGACGCCCATGGTCTTGGTGACCGACCGCAGTTGCGCGTAGATGTCCTGCCACTCGCGGATGCGCAGGAAGTTGAGGTACTCCTGCTTGCACATGCGGCGGAACGAGGACGAGCCGCGTTCCTTCTGCTGCTCGCGGACGTACCGCCACAGGTTGAGCAGGGCGAGGAAGTCGCTGGTCTCGTCCTTGAACCGGGCGTGCTGCTGGTCGGCCTGGGTCTGCTTGTCGACGGGGCGTTCGCGGGGGTCCTGGATGGACAGGGCGGCGGCGATGACCATGACCTCGCGGACGCAGCCGTTGCGGTCGGCCTCGATGACCATGCGGGCCAGGCGCGGGTCGACGGGGAGCTGCGCCAGTTTCCGGCCGAGCGGGGTGAGACGTTTGCGCTGGTCCTTCTCCGCCGGGTCGAGGGCGCCGAGTTCCGTCAGGAGTTGGACGCCGTCGCGGATGTTGCGGTGGTCCGGCGGGTCGATGAACGGGAACTTCTCGATCTCGCCCAGCCCGGCCGAGGTCATCTGGAGGATGACGGAGGCGAGGTTGGTGCGCAGGATCTCGGCGTCGGTGAACTCGGGCCGCGCGTCGAAGTCGTCCTCCGAGTACAGCCGGATGCAGATGCCGTCCGAGGTGCGTCCGCAGCGGCCCTTGCGCTGGTTGGCGCTGGCCTGGCTGACGGGCTCGATCGGGAGGCGCTGGACCTTGGTGCGGTGGCTGTAGCGGGAGATGCGCGCGGTGCCCGGGTCGATGACGTACTTGATGCCGGGGACGGTCAGTGAGGTCTCGGCGACGTTGGTGGCGAGGACGACCCGGCGGCCCGCGTGGGGTTGGAAGACCCGGTGCTGTTCGGCGTGCGACAGCCGGGCGTACAGCGGCAGCACCTCGGTGTTCTGCCGGAGCACGGCCGGGGAGCGGGCGAACATCTTGTTCAGGGCGTCGGCGGTGTCCCGGATCTCCCGTTCGCCGGAGAGGAACACCAGGACGTCGCCGGGGCCCTCGCCCTGGAGTTCGGTGACGGCGTCGCAGATGGCGGTGATCTGGTCGCGGTCGCCCCCGTCCGCCTCCTCGGCGTCGTCCTCCAGCAGCGGCCGGTAGCGCACCTCCACGGGGTACGTACGGCCGCTGACCTCCACGATCGGGGCGTCGCCGAAGTGGCGGGAGAAGCGCTGCGGGTCGATGGTGGCCGAGGTGATGATCACCTTGAGGTCGGGGCGGCGGGGGAGCAGCTGGGCCAGGTAGCCGAGCAGGAAGTCGATGTTGAGGGACCGCTCGTGGGCCTCGTCGATGATGATCGTGTCGTAGGCGCGCAGGTCGCGGTCGGTCTGGACCTCCGCGAGCAGGATGCCGTCGGTCATCAGTTTGACGAAGGTGTCCTGGCCGACCTGGTCGGTGAAGCGGACCTTCCAGCCGACCGCCTCGCCGAGCGGGGTGCGCAGTTCCTCCGCGACGCGTTCGGCGACGGTGCGGGCGGCGATGCGGCGGGGCTGGGTGTGGCCGATCATGCCCTTCACGCCGCGGCCCAGTTCCAGACAGATCTTGGGGATCTGGGTGGTCTTGCCGGAGCCCGTCTCGCCCGCGACGATCACCACCTGGTGGTCGCGGACCGCGGCGAGGATCTCGTCCTTCTTCTGGCTGACCGGTAGTTCCGGCGGGTACGTGACCGCCGGGACGCGGGCGGCGCGGGCCGCGATGCGCGCCTCGGCCCGTTCGACCTCCGTGGTGATCTCGGCGAGGACCGTCCGGCGGGCTTCGGGCGCGCGGATGCGTCGGGCGCCGTCGAGCCGGCGGCCCAGGCGGTGGGCGTCCTTCAGGGGGAGCTCGGCGAGACGTCGGCCGAGGTCGTCTCGGGCGCCGTGGGCGGGAGCGGGCTGCGTAGACATACGCCCCCCAGGATCTCACCTCGCCCGCAACACCGACGAACCCTTTTCTCCGGAGGTTCCCGGCGGCTCTCCCTGCGCCCCTCGAAGGCCCCTCGAAGGCTTCCCGCGTGTCATGCGGTGTCCGCGGCCTTGAAGGAAGTGCAGGTCAGAGGGGTGGTTGAAGTAAGCGGAAGATAAAAGTTGAGCGGTCTCCACTCAGGTCTGTTGACCGAGCCGAGGGCTTCGTGCATCCTTGAGCCTGTCCCGCTCAGGTTCGCTCTTCGTCGAACCCGGGCGGAGCGCAGTCAGTCCGATGCAAGTTCTCTGGAGGAACCGAAATGGCACGTGCGGTCGGCATCGACCTGGGCACGACTAACTCCGTCGTCAGCGTTCTGGAGGGCGGCGAGCCCACCGTCATCACCAACGCAGAGGGCGCCAGGACCACGCCGTCCGTCGTCGCCTTCGCCAAGAACGGCGAGGTGCTCGTCGGCGAGGTGGCCAAGCGCCAGGCCGTCACCAACGTCGACCGGACCATCCGGTCCGTGAAGCGCCACATGGGCACCGACTGGCGCGTCGACATCGACGAGAAGGCGTTCAACCCGCAGCAGATCTCCGCGTTCATCCTGCAGAAGCTGAAGCGGGACGCGGAGTCCTACCTCGGCGAGAAGGTCACCGACGCGGTCATCACCGTCCCCGCGTACTTCAACGACTCGGAGCGCCAGGCCACCAAGGAGGCCGGTGAGATCGCGGGCCTCAACGTCCTGCGCATCGTCAACGAGCCGACGGCCGCCGCCCTCGCGTACGGCCTCGACAAGGACGACCAGACGATCCTCGTCTTCGACCTCGGCGGCGGCACCTTCGACGTCTCGCTGCTGGACATCGGCGACGGCGTGGTCGAGGTGAAGGCCACCAACGGTGACAACCACCTCGGTGGTGACGACTGGGACCAGCGGGTCGTGGACTACCTGGTCAAGCAGTTCAACAACGGTCACGGCGTGGACCTCGGCAAGGACAAGATGGCGGTCCAGCGCCTGCGCGAGGCCGCCGAGAAGGCCAAGATCGAGCTGTCCTCGTCCACCGAGACCTCGATCAACCTGCCCTACATCACGGCCTCCGCCGAGGGCCCGCTGCACCTGGACGAGAAGCTCACCCGCGCCCAGTTCCAGCAGCTGACCGCGGACCTGCTGGAGCGCTGCAAGACCCCGTTCCACAACGTCATCAAGGACGCGGGCATCGCCCTGTCCGAGATCGACCACGTGGTCCTGGTCGGCGGTTCCACCCGGATGCCCGCCGTCGCGGAGCTGGTGCGCGAGCTGACCGGCGGCAAGGACGCCAACAAGGGCGTCAACCCGGACGAGGTCGTCGCGATCGGCGCCTCGCTCCAGGCCGGTGTCCTCAAGGGCGAGGTCAAGGACGTCCTGCTCCTCGACGTCACCCCGCTGTCCCTCGGCATCGAGACCAAGGGCGGCATCATGACCAAGCTGATCGACCGCAACACCACGATCCCGACCAAGCGGTCGGAGATCTTCACGACGGCCGAGGACAACCAGCCGTCCGTGCAGATCCAGGTCTACCAGGGTGAGCGCGAGATCGCCGCGTACAACAAGAAGCTCGGGATGTTCGAGCTGACCGGTCTGCCGCCCGCCCCGCGCGGCGTCCCGCAGATCGAGGTCTCCTTCGACATCGACGCCAACGGCATCATGCACGTGACCGCGAAGGACCTGGGCACGGGCAAGGAGCAGAAGATGACCGTCACCGGTGGCTCCTCGCTGCCGAAGGACGAGGTCAACCGGATGCGCGAAGAGGCCGAGAAGTACGCGGACGAGGACCACGCCCGCCGCGAGGCCGCCGAGAGCCGCAACCAGGGCGAGCAGCTCGTCTACCAGACGGAGAAGTTCCTCAAGGACAACGAGGACAAGGTCCCCGTTGACGTGAAGACCGAGGTCGAGGAAGCCGTCGTCGAGCTCAAGGTGGCCCTCAAGGGCGAGGACGCGGCCGCGATCCGCACCTCCACCGAGAAGGTCGCCGCCGTCTCCCAGAAGCTGGGCCAGGCCCTCTACGCGGACGCCCAGGGCGCCGCGGGCGGTGCCGAGGGTGCCGAAGGCGCCGCCGGTGCCGGTGCGGGTGCGAAGGCTGACGACGACGTCGTCGACGCCGAGATCGTCGACGAGGACCGCAAGGACGGTGCGGCGTGACCGAGGAGACCCCGGGCTTCGACGAGCACGACGAGCCCGCTGACGTCTCCCACGGCGCCGCCTCCGAGAGCGCAGCCGACGCCGCCGCCCCCGCCGAGCCCTCCGCGAAGGAGGGCCCGGCGGGCCGGGCCGGGGACGCAGAGGCACAGAACGTCGGCCTGACCGCCGAACTGGACCAGGTGCGCACCGCGCTCGGCGAGCGCACCGCGGACCTCCAGCGGCTCCAGGCCGAGTACCAGAACTACCGTCGTCGGGTCGAGCGCGACCGGATCGCGGTCAAGGAGGTCGCCGTGGCGAACCTGCTGGCCGAGCTCCTGCCCGTCCTCGACGACATCGGCCGGGCCCGTGACCACGGCGAGCTGGTGGGCGGGTTCAAGTCGGTGGCCGAATCGCTGGAGACGGTGGCCGCGAAGATGGGCCTCCAGCAGTTCGGCAAGGAGGGCGAGCCCTTCGACCCGACGATCCACGAGGCCCTGATGCACAGCTACGCGCCGGACGTCACGGAGACGACCTGCGTGGCGATCCTCCAGCCGGGGTATCGGATCGGCGAGCGCACCATCCGCCCCGCGCGGGTGGCGGTGGCCGAGCCGCAGCCGGGGGCGCAGCCCGCGAAGGCGGACGGCGAGTCCGAGTCCGCCCCGTCCGCGGCGGGCAAGGGCGCCGAAGGTGCCAAGGGGGCCGAGGGCTCCCCGGGTGCCGAGGGCGCCGAGGGCAAGGACAGCGGTGCCCCGGACGAGGGCTGACCGCGTCACGCACGGAGAGGAGGGACGTCGAGGATGAGTACCAAGGACTTCATCGAGAAGGACTACTACAAGGTCCTCGGCGTCCCGAAGGACGCCACCGAGGCCGAGATCAAGAAGGCGTACCGGAAGCTCGCCCGCGAGTTCCACCCGGACGCCAACAAGGGCAACGCCAAGGCGGAGGAGCGCTTCAAGGAGATCTCCGAGGCGAACGACGTCCTCGGTGACCCGAAGAAGCGCAAGGAGTACGACGAGGCGCGCACCCTCTTCGGGAACGGTGGCTTCCGCCCCGGCCCCGGGGCGGGCGGCGGCGGCTCGTTCAACTTCGACCTGGGCGACCTCTTCGGCGGCGGCGGTGGCGGCCCCGGCGGCGGTACGGCGGCCGGCGGTTTCGGCGGCGGCATCGGTGACGTCTTCGGCGGGTTGTTCAACCGGGGCGGCGCCACCACCGGGAGCCGGGTGCAGCCGCGGCGCGGCCAGGACATCGAGTCCGAGGTCACGCTGAGCTTCACCGAGGCGGTGGACGGTGCGACGGTTCCGCTGCGGATGTCCTCGCAGGCGCCCTGCAAGGCGTGTTCGGGCACCGGCGACAAGAACGGCACCCCGCGGGTGTGCCCGACCTGCGTCGGCACCGGGCAGGTGTCCCGGGGCGGCGGGGGCGGCTTCTCGCTCACCGATCCGTGCGTGGACTGCAAGGGCCGCGGACTGATCGCGGAGACCCCCTGCGAGATCTGCAAGGGGTCCGGGCGGGCCAAGTCCTCGCGGACCATGCAGGTCCGCATCCCCGCGGGCGTCTCGGACGGGCAGCGCATCCGGCTGCGCGGCAAGGGCGCCCCGGGCGAACGCGGCGGCCCGGCCGGTGACCTGTACGTCGTCGTGCACGTCGGCACGCACCCCGTGTTCGGCCGCAAGGGCGACAACCTCACCGTCACGGTGCCCGTCAGCTTCGCCGAGGCGGCCCTCGGCGGCGAGGTGAAGGTGCCGACGCTGGGCGGTCCCGCGGTGACGCTGAAATTGCCGCCGGGCGTTCCCCACGGCCGTACGATGCGGGCCCGGGGCAAGGGCGCGGTCCGCAAGGACGGCACCCGCGGCGATCTGCTGGTGACGGTGGAGGTCGCGGTGCCCAAGGACGTGACCGGCAAGGCCCGGGACGCCCTGGAGGCGTACCGGGAGGCCACTGCGGACGTCGATCCGCGGGCGGAGCTGTTCGAGGCCGCGAAGGGAGCATGAACGCCATGGACGGGATGGGCACGGGCGGTCGGCGCCGCAACCCCTACCAGCTGACCGACGAGACGCCGGTGTACGTGATCTCGGTGGCGGCCCAGCTCAGCGGGCTGCACCCGCAGACCCTGAGGCAGTACGACCGGCTCGGGCTGGTCTCACCGGACCGGACCGCCGGTCGGGGCCGTCGTTATTCGGCCAGGGACATCGAACTGCTTCGTCAGGTGCAGCAGTTGTCGCAGACCGAGGGCGTCAACCTCGCCGGGATCAAGCGGATCATCGAACTGGAGGGCCAGGTGGCCGCGCTCACGGCGCGGGTCGCGGAACTCCAGGACGCGGTGGAGGGCGCCGCGGCGGCCATCCAGCAGCGGGAGGCGGCCGTCCACGCCTCGTACCGGCGTGACCTCGTGCCCTACCAGGAGGTCCAGCAGACCAGTGCGCTGGTCGTGTGGCGTCCCAAGCGGCAGGACTGAGCGTCCCGTTCCGTGCACGCACGCGGCCGAGGGGGCGGGAGGCGAACCATACGGCCCCCCCGCCGGGGGGCGGGGGGGCGGCCGGGGCCCCCCCCCGGGAACAATGGAGTATAAAAAAAAAAAGAAGGCGACCCGGTT
>NZ_JBHXEN010000017.1:37856-41247 GCF_042724695.1 Streptomyces sp. NPDC127068
TTTGGTTGGTGGTTTTTTTTTTGTTTAAATCCCCCGCCGCCGGCCTGCCGCGCCCGGGGCGCCCCCCGCGGGGGGGGGGGGGGCGGCTCCCCACCCCGCCCCCCCCCTCGGCCGTGTCCGGACGAGCCGGACGGGCACACCCCGGTGAACCCCCCTGTGGATAACCCGGGTGTGACTGTCAGTGAGGTGTGCGAGTCTTGACGTACGCGCTCGGACTCAGGTGATCCATGGGAAGGTCGGGGTTACGGCCGATGGGCGGCGGTCTGCCGGACCAACGGCTCCCCGTGTGGTCCACGGAGTCACTCGGGCCGACTTCCGTCGGTCGGAGCGTCGGGCTGAGGCGCCCGAGCGTGGGCGCCCCGGGTCGGCCAGGGGGATTGGCCGACTCGGGGACAACCCGGGGGCGACTAAGAATTCCCCTCCCCTCGCCCCGTGCACCCACTCTGCCGGTCATGGGGCGGTGACACCACCGTCATCTTGTTGCACTGCGCCAAGAGGAGGGTGGACGCAAGGGGGAAGAAGCGGATGAATCGGCAGGAAAGCTACTCCTTAGGTGGGGGCGGGGACATGGCTGAGGCGCACACGCACGGAGTGGATCAGCTCTGTGAGGAGGGTGAGCGCGTGTACGCGGCGGCCCTCAAGGGCGGACGCATCGAGCGGACCGCGGCGGCCGGGGCGCCCTGCCTGGTCACGCTGGGCCTGCTGTACTCGGACCCGGACGACGCGGCGTGGCTGGTGCCCGAGTCGCCGGGCGAGGTGATCGCCCGGCTGACCCGCGGCCTACGGGACGAGTTGGCGCAGAGCCATGCGCGGGCGACCGCGGTGACCCTGCTCGCCGAGCGGTACACGGGGGCCGGTCCTGACCTGCCCTCGGCGGGGCACGGCATCCGGGTGCTGGAGAGCAAGCCCCGCATCCGGGACGCCATCGCCGAAGCCTCCGACAGTTGCGTCGTCGAGCACCTGGCCGTCCAACCGGGCGGGGTGCGCCGCGAGAACGTGTTGAACGACGCCCTGCCGCTGGCCCTGGACATGGCGCAGCGCGGGGTGCGCATGCGGACCCTGTACACCCATGCCGCACGGCACGGGCAGGGCCTCTTCGAGTACGTGGAGCGGGTCGGTGGTGCCGCCGAGGTGCGCACCCTGGACGAGGTCTTCGAGCGGCTGCTGATCTTCGACCGGAAGGTCGCGTTCGTGCCGGCGACCGAGGACCGGACGGTCGCCCTGGAGTTGCGGCACCCCGGTCTGGTGGGGTTCCTCGCGATCGTCTTCGAGCGGTTCTGGCGGCTGGGGCACCCGCTGGTGGAGCCGCTGCCCTCCGGCTCCGGGGTCACCGGCATCACCCGTCGGGAATGGGCCATCGCGGCGCTGCTCGCCGAGGGGCACACCGACGCGGAGATAGCGCAGCGCCTCGGCATCAACGTGCGGACGGCCCGCCATCACATCCGCAAGCTGGCGGAGGAGTTGGGGGCTGCCAGTCGCGCCCAGCTCGGGGTGCGGATCGCGCAGGCCGGCCTGGACACCCCGCCGCGTCCGCCCACGCCGTGACGGGCCGTCGGACGGGGGTGCGGGGGTGACCGGTCGGCCGGTCCTTCACTGGTCGTGCTCCAACATGCCCGACCGGGAGATCAGGTAGCCGAGCTGGGCCCGGCTGCCGCTGCCGAGCGCGGAGGCGAGCTTGGCGATGTGGGCGCGGCAGGTGCGGACGTTCATGCCGAGGCGTCGGGCGATGGCCTCGTCCACGTACCCCTCGACCAGGAGTTTGGCGATGGACTGCTGGACGCCGGTGATGCCGTCGGGCGTGGACCGGTAGGGCACCTCGTCGAGCAGCGGGGTCGCGCGCCGCCAGAGTTGTTCGAAGACCCGGACCAGATAGCGGACCAGTCCGGGGTGGCGCAGTTCGAGCGCCACGTCGTCCTTGCCGCTGCCGTCGGTCCCGGCGGGGATGAAGGCCACGGTGTCGTCGCAGACGATGAGCCGCTCGATCAGCTCCTCCAGGGTGCGGATCTCGATCAGCCCGTCGGCCATCCGGTCCACGTACGCCATGGTGCCCTGGCTGTGTCGGACGGTGTGTTGGTACAGGGTCCTGATCCGGATGCCCCGGTCGGTCAGCGGGCGGTCGCGTTCGAGGGCCTGGCTGAGGATGTGTTCGCTGCGGCGCCCGCCCGGCTGGATGGTGAGCACCTCCGAGCGGACCTCGGCGGTGGCGACGTTCAGCGCCGCGTTGATCCGGTCGATCCCTTCGAGCACGGTGATCGCATGGGTGGGTGCGGGGCTCTGCGCGCTGATGGCCATGAACGGCTCAAATGATTCGGTCAGTTCGATGGACAGCCGCCGCCTGTCCAGGATCTCCCTTTCTATGGGATGCAGCCGTTGGGCCAGTGCCACCGACGGGGGGACGGGCCGCAGCCAGTTCGCATCGTCCGGATCCGGGTGGAGTAGCGCGAATTCCAGGAGGCACGGGGCGGCCGTAACCTCCGCCCGCGCGATTCTTCCGGCACTCAGTGCGCTGGCGTAGAGCTGCCCGCCCTCGGCGCACAGCTCGGCCATGGAGTGGTGATGTGTCGGATGTGTGTTGGTTATGGGCAAATCTCCACCCCCCAGGGTCTTGAACGTGCAGGAACATGATGCATCGGTTCAGTGGTGTTGACGTGCCTGAATGAGCCATCGTCTTGTTGCACCGGGGGAGAGGACTCATCAGGTGAGGACGAAGCCGACTATGTTCAAGAGAATGCTTCGCTCAGTGCTGGCGACTTTCTCCGTGGTGGTGGCCGCGGGCGCACTCGGTGCCACGACCGCTCACGCCGACACCGGTTGGGGCCCGGTCGCCCCGGCCAAGAGCGGTTCGGTCACCGTCAGGTCCGCCGACACGGGCTGGGGCACGTTCGTCCCGGCCGACACCGGTTGGGGCACGTTCGTCCCGACCAAGGGCGGCCCCGTCATCAGCAAGCCCGCCGACACCGGCTGGGGATCATGAGCACGCCCCCCGACGATCGTTCCTTCCGGCGCGAGATGGCCACCGCCTACCGCTCCGGATGGCACTTCATCGACCTGGTCACGGCCATTCCCCACCAGGGTGACTCACTCATGGTGACCCTGTTCGGGGAGCCGGTCGTCGTCGTGCGGGACGAGGACGAGGACGTTCGTGCGTACCGCTGTCTGCGCAGGCCGCGGGGCGCGCCCCGACCCGTTCGGTGCGCCATCCGATACGGGATGATCTTCGTCAATCTCGACCAGCGCGACCATGAACAACTGGTGGACCGCGACACTCCGTTGCACGACACCCCGACGACCATTTCCGCCACCCCCCGCAGTGCCTGAGGCGATTCCCCCGTCGTTATAGATCGCCTCGGGTACTTCCCCCCGCAGCGGGGGGGGCCGGGGGGGGGGAGCA
>NZ_JBHXEN010000017.1:41257-128656 GCF_042724695.1 Streptomyces sp. NPDC127068
ACCACCTTTCCCCCCACCCCCCGCAGGGCCTGGGGCTATACCCCGGTGTTTATCTACCCCCTGGGTTAGTCCCCCCCGCCGCGGCGCCCCCGGGCACCTGAAACCGGGGGGCGCCGCTGTCGTCGTCCCCCCCCGCCTGTCACGCCGCCCCCCGTCACGCTGCGCCCCGCGCCCCTTCACCGGGCCGGGGCGTTCGTCGTCCTCCGGGGTGAGTGGAATAGGCTCAACTTTGTGTAAGTTGGTTAGGTCAGGTACGAGCGACAGGAGGAGACAGCGCACGTGGACGCCGAGCTGACGAACCGGAGCAGGGACGCCCTCAACGCGGCGAGCAGCCGCGCCGTCGCCGGGGGGCACCCGGACCTCACCCCCGCACACCTACTGCTCGCCCTGCTCGACGGGGAGGGCGACCGGCCCGCCGAGAACATCATCGACCTGCTGGCAGCGGTGGAAGCCGACCAGGCGGCGGTGCGCGCCGGCGCCGAGCGGCTGCTCGGGGAGCTGCCCAGCGTGACCGGGTCCACCGTCGCGCCCCCGCAGCCCAGCCGCGAGACGCTGGCCGTCATCGCCGACGCCGCGCAGCGGGCGAAGGACCTGGGCGACGAGTACCTCTCCACCGAGCACCTGCTGATCGGCCTCGCCGCGAAGGGCGGCCGGGCCGGTGAGATCCTGGGCGAGCAGGGCGCGACGGCGAAGAAGCTGCTGGCCGCCTTCGAGGAGAACAGGGGAGGGCGCCGCGTGACCACACCGGACCCGGAGGGCTCGTACAAGGCCCTGGAGAAGTTCGGCACCGACTTCACGGCCGCCGCCCGGGACGGCAAGCTCGACCCGGTCATCGGCCGGGACCAGGAGATCCGCCGGGTCGTCCAGGTGCTGTCCCGCCGCACCAAGAACAACCCCGTGCTGATCGGTGAACCGGGCGTCGGCAAGACCGCCGTGGTGGAGGGGCTCGCCCAGCGCATCGTCAAGGGCGACGTACCGGAGTCGCTGAAGAACAAGCGGCTGGTGTCGCTGGACCTCGGGGCGATGGTCGCCGGGGCGAAGTACCGGGGCGAGTTCGAGGAGCGCCTGAAGACCGTCCTCGCCGAGATCAAGGGCAGCGACGGCCAGATCATCACCTTCATCGACGAGCTGCACACCGTCGTCGGCGCGGGCGCCGGCGGCGACTCCGCGATGGACGCCGGCAACATGCTGAAGCCGATGCTCGCCCGCGGCGAGCTGCGCATGGTCGGCGCGACCACCCTGGACGAGTACCGCGAGCGGATCGAGAAGGACCCCGCGCTGGAACGCCGCTTCCAGCAGGTGCTGGTCGCCGAGCCGACCGTCGAGGACACCGTCGCCATCCTGCGCGGGCTCAAGGGCCGCTACGAGGCCCACCACAAGGTGCAGATCGCGGACAGTGCGCTGGTCGCCGCCGCCACCCTCTCCGACCGGTACATCACCTCCCGGTTCCTGCCGGACAAGGCCATCGACCTGGTGGACGAGGCCGCGTCCCGACTGCGGATGGAGATCGACTCCTCGCCCGTCGAGATCGACGAGCTCCAGCGGGCCGTCGACCGGCTGCGCATGGAGGAGCTGGCCCTCGCCAAGGAGACCGATCCCGCCAGCCGCCAGCGCCTGGAGAAGCTGCGCCGCGACCTCGCCGACAAGGAGGAGGAGCTGCGGGGTCTGACCGCCCGCTGGGAGAAGGAGAAGCAGTCCCTCAACCGGGTCGGCGAGCTGAAGGAACGCCTCGACGACCTGCGCGGACAGGCCGAACGGGCCCAGCGCGACGGCGACTTCGACACCGCCTCCAAGCTGCTCTACGGGGAGATCCCCGATCTGGAGCGGGACCTGGCGGAGGCGTCGGCGGCCGAGCAGCAGGCGGCCCGGGACACCATGGTCAAGGAGGAGGTCGGCCCCGACGACATCGCCGACGTGGTGGGTGCGTGGACGGGAATTCCGGCCGGACGGTTGCTCGAAGGGGAGACGCAGAAGCTGCTGCGGATGGAGGAGGAGCTGGGCCGGCGCCTGATCGGGCAGGCCGAGGCGGTGCGCGCGGTGGCCGACGCGGTGCGCCGCACCCGGGCCGGCATCGCCGACCCCGACCGGCCCACCGGCTCGTTCCTGTTCCTCGGCCCGACCGGGGTTGGCAAGACGGAGCTGGCGAAGGCGCTGGCGGACTTCCTCTTCGACGACGAGCGGGCCATGGTCCGCATCGACATGTCCGAGTACGGCGAGAAGCACAGCGTGGCCCGGCTCGTCGGGGCGCCCCCCGGCTACGTGGGCTACGAGGAGGGCGGCCAGCTCACCGAGGCGGTGCGCCGGCGCCCGTACAGCGTCGTCCTGCTGGACGAGGTGGAGAAGGCGCACCCCGAGGTCTTCGACGTGCTGCTCCAGGTCCTCGACGACGGGCGGCTCACCGACGGCCAGGGCCGCACGGTCGACTTCCGCAACACCATCCTCATCCTCACCTCCAACCTCGGCAGCCAGTACCTGGTGGACCCGCTGACCGGCGAGGACGAGAAGCGCCGCCAGGTCCTCGACGTGGTCCGGTCCTCCTTCAAGCCGGAGTTCCTGAACCGTCTGGACGACCTGGTGGTGTTCACCGCGCTGGGCCGGGAGGAGCTGACCCGGATCGCCCGGCTCCAGGTCGGCCGGCTCGCCGGGCGGCTGGCCGAGCGACGGCTCACACTGGAGGTGAGCGAGGAGGCGCTCGCCTGGCTCGCCGAGGAGGGCAACGACCCCGCGTACGGTGCCCGGCCGCTGCGCCGGCTGGTGCAGACCGCGATCGGGGACCAGCTCGCCCGGGAGATCCTCGCGGGCGAGGTGCGCGACGGCGACACCGTCCGGGTCGACGCCTTCGGGGACGGTCTGCTCGTCGGCCGCGCCGGCGGGCCCCCGGACGGAACGACGGATTCCGGGGCTCCGCGGGAGGGGTCCGCGACGGGCGGAAAGACGCTCTGAGCGAACCCCGAGGGGGCCCGGTGGCCGAATTCGGCCACGGACGCGCAAAGCCAGCCGGGCGGGGGTTGCCAGTACCCGCCCGGCATGAGGGAGGATGACTCAATCCGTTCGAAGGGAAATACACGGTGAGCATCGACCCGTCCTCGATTCCGAACTTCGGGGGCCAGCCCGAGCCGCAGCCCGGCGGGCCGGCCGGCCCCGTCGTTCCGGATCAGGACCTCGTGAAGCAGCTCCTGGAGCAGATGGAGCTGAAGTACGTCGTCGACGACGAGGGTGACCTCGCGGCGCCGTGGGAGGAGTTCCGCACGTACTTCATGTTCCGCGGCGAGGACGAGCAGCAGGTCTTCTCCGTGCGGACGTTCTACGACCGGGCGCACGTCATTGAGGACAAGCCGGCGCTGCTGGAGTCCATCGACGACTGGAACCGGCGCACGCTGTGGCCCAAGGTCTACAGCCACACGCACGACGACGGCACCGTCCGGCTGATCGGTGAGGCGCAGATGCTCATCGGCACCGGGGTGAGCCTGGAGCACTTCGTCTCCTCCACGGTGAGCTGGGTGCGCGCCGCGATCGAGTTCGACCGCTGGCTGGTCGAGCACCTGGGCCTGGAGAAGGACGTCGACTCCGCCGAGGGGTCCGGCGACGACGCCGGCGACGGCGACGACAAGTAGTCGGTCGCCCCGCGCGTCTCGTCCGTCTCGTCCGCCCCGCCCGTCACAAGGGGGCGCGGCCGAAGGCGATCAAGAACGCCCCGTAGGACAGGGAGAGCCCGGTCAGGAACGCGATCACCACGATCGCGGGTCCCGGCCGGGCTCTCGCCGTGCGGGCCAACGCCCGCGCCAACGGGATCAGCAGCGGGAACGCGGGCAGCAGGAACCGCGGCTTGGACTCGAAGAACCCGGCGCCGCCGAGGGCCACCACCAGCAGCACCCCGGCGTAGACGACCAGCGGCAACGGTGTCCGTTCGACCAGCAGCAGCACGAAGAGCAGCACCGCAAGCAGCACGATCAGCAGCGCCATCGGGTACACGAACTTGCTGGTCCGGGCCAGCACCACGCCGACGAAGGCGAACGCGCCCTGCCCGAAGTCGAAGCGGGAGCCCCAGTCCCGTTGCACGGCGAAGTAGCCGCCGAGCGGGTCGCCCCGGCGCTGCCCCACCCACAGGACGTACCCGCACCAGCCGGCGGGCGCGAGCAGCGCCCCCGTCCACAGCCTGTGGACGGAGCCGCGCCCCTGCGCCCCGTACGCCCGCGCTCCCGCCCCCCGTACGCCCGACCCGGCCGGCCGCGGCCCGCGCGCCCCGACCTCGTGCGGGTGCGCCTCCCGGTGGCGGCGCCACAGCTCGTGGGCCGCCGCGGCCAGCACCGCCGCCGCCACCGCGAACCCGTTGGGCCGGGACAGCCCGGCGAGCGCGGCCAGGGTGCCCGCCCACACCCAGCGTCCGGTGAGCGCGGCGTACAGCGCCCAGGCGGCGAACGCGGTCAGCAGGGGCTCGGTGTACGCCATCGACAGCACCACCGAATGCGGGAGCACCCCCCACAGCAGTACCAGGACCACCCCGGTGGGCCGGCCGTACAGATGGCTGCCGAGGGTGAAGATGCCGCAGGCCGCGGCTGCCGCGGCGGTCCACGCCACCAGGAGGCCCGCCGCGCCCCAGGACACCGGCAGCACGGCCTCCACCCCGCGCACCAGCCCCGGGTACAGCGGGAAGAACGCCAGGTCGCTGAAGACGACCCCGGGCCGGTAGTGGGTGGTCCGGTGCCCGTAGCCGTACACCGCGATCCCCAGGTACCAGGCGGAGTCCCAGGACCGGCCGAGCATCCGGAGCACCGGCCGGTCCGTCGCGAAGGCGGCGACGGCGACCGCGAGCACGCCGGCGAGCCGGACCGCGGCGAACAGTCCGAGCGCGGAGACGACCGGCGGTAGCCGCCGCAGGCGCCGCGACCGCCACAGGCGCCGCAGGGGCCGCAGGGGGCGGGGGAGGTCCGGCCCGGCGGCGGGCGGCCGGGGGGCCGGGGGCGCGAGGGTGCTGGGGTGGCTCACACGGGAACCTTGGCGTCCCGCGCACCGTCCGGTCGCCGAGGCGCGGCGGGGTCCCGCCGAGGCCCACCCGATCCGGTGCACGGGCGACGCGGGCCCGGGGCGTCCCTTCCGGGTGCGTCCTGGTGTGCCTGCGCTGGTGCGTGCGGGTGCGCTGGTGTGTTGCGCAGTTCCCCGCGCCCCTGGTGGGGTACGCCTTGCCGTCGCGGTTCCGCCCGCCTGCCGGGACGCGCCCGCTGGGGCGCCCTGCCAGGGGCGCGGGGAACTGCGCGGGTGACCACGACGCACCCGCAGCGTCCCGAAACCTCGGCGGGGCCCGCTCAGGCCCACCCGATCCGGTGCACGGGTGGCGTGGGCGCGCCTCGCCGTCGCGGTTCCGCCCGCCTGCCGGGACCCGTCCGCCGGGGCGCCCCGTTAGGGGCGCGGGGAACTGCGCGGGGGACCACGACGCACCCGCACGCACGAGCGCAGGCCCGCGCCGGGGCTCGGGCCGCTGCGGGAGCGCCCCCTGGAAGTCAGACCACAATCTGAGTACAGTCTGAGTATGGGCGTCATACACCTCGGAGCGGAAACCGTCTCCTTCACCGACCTCTCCCGCAACCCGAAGGGCGTCGCGGCCAGGGCGGCGGCCTTGGGGCAGCTCCGCGTCACGCACCGGGACGCGCCGGACATGGTGCTGACGACCGCCGTGCGGGCCGAACACGCCGAGGAGAATCTGACCACCGCGTCCCGCCTCTTCCTCGCGCTGATGAAGCAGGACGACGGGGCCAAGTCCCTACTGCTCGCGCTGCCCGAGGTGTTCCCCTGGGTGCGACACCTGGACGCGGAGGAGGTCCGCGCCTTCACCGTCGAACTCCTCGACGCGCTGTCCGACGCGGCGGAGCTGGGCGCGGGCGAGGCCGTGCACCGTGCGATCGTCTCCTGGCGCGCCACCGCCCGTATCAACGCTGACCCCGAGCAGCTCGGGCAGTCGCTGCGCCCGCTCGACGGCGACGACCTCGGCCAGGTCGAGGTGCGTGCGTGAGCCCGAAGAAAGGGGACCGGGTCAGCGTCCCGCCGCTGAGTGGCTGGAACGTCGTCTTCGGGACGACGGACGCCGTGACGGGCTGAGAAGAGTTGTGTCGAGCGGCGCTGCCGAACGCCCATCGCTGCTTGGAGGCGCTTCGCAACGACCCCCAGTCCCGATCGAACTGGAACCGTCAGCACCAACTCCGTGGGCGGCACGCCACCAAGGAGTGGAAGGGGTCCGAGTTGGAGCAGTGGGAGTACGAGGTGACTAGCGGCGGCCGGGTCCGCTACCTGGTCAGTCCGGAGACCTCTACCGTCGTCCTCGTGTACGCCTCCCCGCGGCATCCGAAGGACACCGAGTGACCCGGGCTGACGGGTGCGCGGTGATGGTGCTGCGCACGCGGTAGGTGCCCCCGCACGCGCTCAGGTCGTGAGTTGCTTGAGGCGGTGGACGGCCTCAAGCAGGACCTCCTCGCGCTTGCAGAACGCGAACCGCACGAACGGCGCGCCCGCCTCCCGGTCGTCGTAGAAGACGGCGTTCGGGATGGCGACGACGCCCGCGCGCTCGGGCAGGGCGCGGCAGAACGCGAAGCCGTCCCGCTCGCCGAGCGGGCGGACGTCGGTGGTGATGAAGTACGTGCCGGCGGGGAGGTACACCGCGAAGCCCGCCTCGGTCAGGCCCCGGGCGAGCAGGTCCCGCTTGGCCCGCAGTTCGGTGCGCAGCCCGTCGAAGTACGCGCGCGGCAGGGACAGGGCCTCGGCGACCGCGTACTGGAACGGGCCCCCCGACACGTAGGTGAGGAACTGCTTCGCCGAGCGGACGGCGGCGACCAGCGGGGGCGGTCCGGTGACCCAGCCGACCTTCCAGCCGGTGAAGGAGAAGGTCTTGCCCGCGGAGGAGATCGTCAGCGTGCGCTCGCGCATCCCCGGCAGCGTGGCCAGCGGAACGTGCCCCCCGGCGTCGGCCTCCTCGGCCCCGTCCGCCCCGTCGCCCCCGTCCGCCGAACCCGCCGGCTCGGCGAAGACCAGGTGTTCGTACACCTCGTCCGTGAGGACGAGGAGGTCCCGTTCCACCGCGAGGCGGGCGATCTCGGTCAGCTCGGCCCGGGTCAGCACCGTGCCCGTCGGGTTGTGCGGGGTGTTGATCAGCAGCAGCCTGGTGCGCGGGGTCACGGCGGCCCGCAACTCGTCCAGGTCCAGCCGGAACCGGCCGTCCCGGGGCCGCAGGGTGACCGGGACCCGGGTGCCGCCCGCCAGCGCGATGCTCGCGGCGTACGAGTCGTAGTACGGCTCCAGGGCCACCACCTCGTCCCCGGGCTCCACCAGGGCCAGCAGGGAGGCCGCGATGGCCTCCGTGGCGCCGGTAGTGACCAGCACCTCGGTGCCGGGGTCGTACGCCAGCCCGTAGCGGTCGGCCTGGTGCGCGGCGATCGCGGTGCGCAGCTCCGGCACGCCGTCGCCCGGCGGGTACTGGTTGCCCCGACCGTCGCGCAGCGCCCGGACCGCCGCTTCCCGCACCGACTCGGGCCCGTCCGTGTCGGGGAAGCCCTGGCCGAGGTTGATCGCCCCGGTCCGGGCGGCCAGCGCGGACATCTCGGCGAAGATCGTCGTGCCGAACTCGGCGAGGCGGCGGTTGAGCAGCGGGCGGGCGGCGGGGCCGGGGGACGAGGTCATGGGCGCCATCCTGCGCCGAACCTCTGGACTTCCTCAACTTCGCTTTGGCGCGTCCGCGGCGGGGGCATCTCCGTTGCACACGGCGAGCGGGCCCCTCCCCGGGGCCGCTCACGGGGGAAGAGTCAGAATCGGCGCGAAACGTACAACGCGCCCGGGGCGGTCGTCGCCGGTCGGCGGCGGACCACCCGGCAGGGGCCCCGCGCGCGGGGTCAGGGAGGGGGAGTCATGGTCGTGGGCATCCTGGTCATCACGGGAGTCGTGGTGATCGCGGCCATCGCGGTGATCACCGCCAGCAGGACCCAGCGTCCGGCGAGGCGCAACAGCCGCAGCTGGTACACGGGCAGCAGCAGCACCAACCACGGAGGAGGGGGCGGGGGCGGGCACTCCTGCTCCGGCGGCGGCGGGTCTTCCTGCGGTGGGAGTTCCTCATCCTGCGGTGGGGGCGGGGGTGGGTGCGGCGGGGGCGGAGGCAGCTGACACGGGGCAGCTGGTCCGTCCACCCGCGCACACCGTGCAGCGCCCGTCGGCTCCGGCCGGCGGGCGCTGCGCCGTGTCCGGCCCGGCAGGAGGCGCCCGATGCGTGAGGGGGGCGTGCGAACTCGGTGCACTCCCCGGTCCGGGAGTCCGTCGCGCACCGTCCGTCCCATGAGTGCCGTTCCGTCATCACCGGTTCCCGCAACGGAGGTTGAACACGTGAGCAGGGCAGCCCTCTGGGGGATGGAATGCGCATGAACTTGGGTAAAAACGCTGTGGTGGCGCTGAAGTTCATGATTCCCTCTTAACGTCAACGCAGCCCTCGGACACCTCGTGGGCACGAGCCGGCATGCAGATCGCCCGGAACCGCTCCGGACCGTATCCCCCGCGCCCGCCGCGGGCGCCCCGCCGGCCCCCTCTCCCTTTGTGTGCTAGCGGAGCCGACCCATGCTCACGACCCTGAAAACCTCCTACACCGATACCAGTGCCACCGACCTGGCCTGGGCGCTGGGCCGGGAGCCGCTGCCCGCCCTGGCCACCCTCGACCTAGAACTGTCCGGCGCCAAGCTCCAGTTGCGCCTGCTCGGCGCGTCCCACCAGGTCCTGCTGGAGGAGGAGCGCGGCACCTGTTCGGAGACCGTCGCCTGCATCCCCGGCAGCAGCACCCCCCTCCCGCTCGGGGTGGCGGAGCGGGTCGGCGACTGGGAGTACGAGTTCGCGGCCCGCGTCGAGACCTTGTCCGGCGGGCAGTTCGCCGGTCGGGCGCAGGAACTCATCGCGCTCGTCTCGGACCACCCCAACGGTCTCGCGGGAGTCTTCCCCGGCGATCCGCACGCCTTCACGGCGATGCTCGCCCAGCTCCACAACGGCCATGTGCACTGGCGGACTTGGCACGCGTACCCGCAGGACGGCCAACTCGTCGCGACCCGTACCCGGGTGGGCGTGCGGGTCGCCGCCACGCTCTAGGCGCGCGTCGCCCGGGACGGCGTCCGGGGCAGCGTCCGGGACGGCACCTTCCCCCACCGCAGGTCCACACGTGTGGGTGACCAGCCCCGGTGAAACGGTGACGTACCGTCGCAACGTGATCGAATCGCCCCCGCCGGTCCCGGTCGCCGTTCCGCCCGGTGCGTCCCCCCGCGCGGAAGGCCGGACACCGCTGCCCGTTCCCGCGGGCGCGGCCCGGTTCCTCGTCCTGGTGGGCGTGTTCGTCTGCGCGGCCTGCGGGCTCGCCTACGAACTCGAACTCCTGGCCGTGGCCTCCTCCTTGTGGGGCGATTCGGTCACCCAGGCGTCCCTGGTGCTCTCCGTGATGGTCTTCGCGATGGGCCTCGGCTCGCTCGCCGCGAAACGGTTGCGCAGCCGTGCAGCGGTCGGCTTCGGACTCATCGAGGCCGTCCTCGCCCTGATCGGCGGGTGCAGCGGCATGGCCCTCTACGCGGCGTTCACCTGGACGGGCGGACCCGGTGCCGGAGCGGGCGGCGGGCCCGCGGCCTGGGCGCAGGACCACCGGGTGCTGCTCGTCGGGTTCTCCCTCGCGATGGGGGTGCTCATCGGCGCCGAGGTGCCCCTGTTGATGGTCCTCATCCAGCGCATCCGGCGCCAGGACGCCAGCGGCGCCGTCGCCGACCTGTTCGCCGCCGACTACGTGGGCGCCCTGGTCGGCGGGCTGGCCTTCCCGTTCCTGCTGCTGCCCGTGTTCGGCCAGCTCACCGGGACGCTGCTGACCGGCGTGGTGAACGCCGTCGCGGGCGGGCTGCTGGTCCTCGGGCTGTTCCACCGGGACCTGACCCGGCGGGCCCGGCGCCTGGTGCTCGCCGCCAACGTTATCGCCCTGGCGCTGCTCGCCGCCGCGGCCCTCCTCGTCGACGACTTCGAACGGACCGCGCGGCGGACGATGTACGGGGACGACGTGCGGTCCACCGCCTGGACCGGACAGCAGGAGGTGGTCCTCACCGGCGGCGGCGACCGTCCCGTCCACCTCTACGTCGACGGCCGGGCCCGGTTCGCCGCGGGGGACGCCCGCCGCTCCCACGAGCCCTACGAGGCCCTGGTGCGGCCCGCGTTGGCCGGGCCGCACGCCCGGGTACTGGTCCTGGGCGGCGGCGACGGGCTGGCGGCCCGCCAGGTCCTCGCGCACCCGGGGGTCCGCCGGCTCGACCTGGTGGAACCCGACGCCGGACTCGTCCGGTTGGCCCGTACCGATCCGGCGCTCACCGCCCTCAACGGCGGCGCCCTGCGCGATCCGCGGGTCCGGACCACCACGGCGGACGTCTTCGACTGGCTGCGCGCGGGCCGCGCGGGTCCGGCCGCCCGGGGCCGCTACGACGTGGTGATCTGCGATCTGCCCGGGCCCGGCCGGGTCGAGAGCGCCAAGCTGTACTCCCGGGAGTTCTACGAACTGGCCCGCCGGATGCTCGCGGACGGCGGACGGGTGGCCGTCCGGGCGGGCGGCCCGGAGGACGGCGCCCACGGCCCGCGCACGTTCTGGACCGTCGAGGCGACCGTACGGGCCGCCGGACTGCGGACCGTCCCGTACGCCTCGCCCGCGGCGGGGGTGCGCGGCTGGGCGGTCGTACTGGCCGGGCGCCGGGCGCCGACCCCCGGCGCGCTGCCCGCCGCGGGCCGCCCGAATGCCTCCGAGCCGCCGCCCGCCGTGCTCACCGCCCGGGCGCTCGGGGACGCGGTGCGGCGCGCGGCACGCGAGCGGCCGGCCGGGGCGCCCGTCTCCACCCTGGTGCACCCGCGGTACGCCTGAGGGACCCCCGGACGCGCCCGGCACCCGATCCGGGGGAACCGATCCGGCGGTCCGGCGGCCCGGGGCGGAGGACGTCGGTACGCTCGGGTCCCATGAAGCACGAGGTGTTCCTTCCGCTCGGGGTAGAACCTCTGCGCGCCGCGCTCGCCGATCCGACGACGGTGACCCGTTCGGTCCCGGGCTTCCAACAGGACGCCGGGGACGCACCCGGCACGGGTCGGCTCAAACTGCGCGCCGGCGGCACCACCATCACGTACCGGGGTGCCCTCCGGATCGGCGATGCCCCCGAGGACCCGGGCGGCCCCGGGAGCGTCACCCTCCGGGCCGAGGGCACGGAGGCGCGCGGCACGGGCACCGCGGACGTCACGGTCACGGTGACCCTGACGCCCACCGGGGAGGGGACCACCGCGGTCTTCACCGTCACCGGCAGCGGGGACGGCCGGGCCGCGGAGCTCACCGCGGAGGCGCTGGAGTCCGCGGGCGTACGGCTGCTGAACCGGTTCGCCGAGGCGCTGACCACCGAGCTCGGCGCGGACGTGGACGCGGCCGATGCCGATGCCGATGCCGATGCGTACGACGGCGACGACCTGAGCGCCGACCCCGGGACGGACGCGCCGCCGGCGACCCCCGACCCGGAGTTCGTCGACGTCGAACCCGGTACCTGGGCCGACGGGGACGGTACGGGTGAACCCGCGGACGCCGAGGACGAGCCCGACGCCGGCACCGAGGAAGACACCGACGGCGTCGACGAGGCCCCCGAGGACCAGGGCATCGAGGGCGTAGAGGACATCGATCACGTCGAGGACATCGAAGCGGTCGAACACATCGAGGGCATCGAGCACGTCGAAGGCGTCGGAAGCGCTGAGGGGCTGGACGTCGCGCACGCCGACGCGCCGCCCGTGGAGGCCGCGCACGCCCGGCGCACGATGATCGGCCGCAGCGCCGAGGAAGTGGACCACGCGCCCCCGCGCGGACGGTACGCCCCCGTGCCCGCGCCGGAGGCCACCGCCCCGGGCGCCACCCTGCGCTGGGCCGCGCCCGCCGCCGCCCTGGCGGTGGCCACCGCGATCGTCGTGGGGCGGGCCCTGCGCCGGCGGCGGTGACCGCTGACCGTAGGGTCGGACCGTGAGCAACGACAAGATCACGCTGACCGCGGGCGACGCGGAGGTGACCGTGCTGCCGGGCGACGGCGGCCGGATCGGGAGTCTGCGGA
This sequence comes from Streptomyces sp. NPDC127068, assembly GCF_042724695.1. NCBI lineage: Bacteria > Bacillati > Actinomycetota > Actinomycetes > Kitasatosporales > Streptomycetaceae > Streptomyces > Streptomyces sp. NPDC127068. The sequence goes on from NZ_JBHXEN010000017.1 coordinate 53,365, forward strand.
TCGACGGGACGGAGCTGCTGCGCCAGGGCGGGCGCTACGGCTCGTTCCCGATGGTGCCCTGGTGCGGACGCATCCGCGACGGACGGTTCCGGGACGGCGCCGAGGTCCACCAGATGCCGTTGAACGCCGCCCCGCACGCCATCCACGGCACCGCCCGGGACGGCGCCTGGCGCACCGCCCGCAACAGCCTCGCCGCCGACCGCGCCGTCATCACCCACCAGCTGACCGAGCCGTGGCCGTACCCCGGGCTCGTCACGCAGACGGTCGAACTGACCCCCGACTCGCTGACGCTGGGCCTGGCCGTGGAGACGTACGACTCGTCCTTCCCCGCGCAGGTCGGCTGGCACCCCTGGTTCAACCGGCAGCTCGAACCGGAGGGCCCCACCGTCGAGATCGCGTTCGACGCCGCCTGGCAGGAGGAGCGGGGCGCCGACCACCTGCCGACCGGACGTCGCATCGACCCGCGGCCCGGCCCGTGGGACGACTGCTTCGGCATGCCCGACGGGGTGGACGTCACCCTGAGCTGGCCGGGCCGCCTCGCCCTCACCGTCACCTCCCGCGAGCAGTGGGTGGTGGTCTACGACGAGCAGGAGGCCGCCGTGTGCGTGGAGCCGCAGACCGGCCCCCCGAACGGCCTGAACACCGCCCCCCGGCTCGTCACCCCGGTGCAGCCGCTGGAGGCCACCACCACCTGGACCTGGCGCCGCCCGTGAGCCGGCGGCCGGGCCCCGGAGCGCGCGGCGCACCCCGGGGCCCGGCCTAAGCTGGCGGCATGAGCGACGCACGAAACGCCCTGCTGAAGCAGATCAAGGACAAGGCCGTGGTCCACGGCAAGGTGACCCTCTCCTCGGGTATCGAGGCCGACTACTACATCGACCTGCGCAGGGTCACCCTGGACGGCGAGGCCGCGCCCCTCGTCGGTCAGGTGATGCTCGACCTCACGGCCGACCTGGACTTCGACGCGGTCGGCGGGCTCACCATGGGCGCCGACCCGGTCGCCGCCTCGATGCTGCACGCCGCCGCGGCCCGCGGTCAGCGGCTCGACGCGTTCGTCGTCCGCAAGGCCGCCAAGGCGCACGGCATGCAGCGCCAGGTGGAGGGCCCGGACATCAAGGGGCGTCGCGTCCTGGTGGTGGAGGACACCTCGACCACCGGCGGTTCCCCGCTCACCGCCGTCGAGGCGGTGCGCGCGGCGGGCGCCGAGGTGGTCGCCGTCGCCACCATCGTGGACCGGGCGACGGGCGCCGCCGAGAAGATCACCGCAGGGGCCTCGGTGCCGTACCTGCACGCCTTCGGCAAGGACGAGCTGGGCCTCGACTGACCCCGTCGCACCGCCCGAGTGGCCACTGTGTCCGGTGTGACCCGGTTTCGCCGGGACACCCCGGACCGGGGCGGCCTTCCGCATCTGGAAGGATGGGTACGACGATGACGTCGCCACCCCGGAGCAGCGCCTGACGACGCGGCGGTGTCCGGGTCCGGAACACCTAGGTCGGGGTCGGTCAGAACCACATCCCGCACAGCATCGAGGAGCGGACAGATGCCCATCGCAACCCCCGAGGTCTACAACGAGATGCTCGACCGGGCGAAGGCAGGCAAGTTCGCCTACCCGGCCATCAACGTGACCTCGTCGCAGACCCTGCACGCCGCCCTCCGTGGTTTCGCGGAGGCCGAGAGCGACGGCATCATCCAGATCTCCACCGGTGGCGCGGAGTTCGCGGGCGGGCAGTACAGCAAGGACATGGTGACCGGCGCGGTCGCGCTCGCCGAGTTCGCGCACATCGTCGCCGCCAAGTACGACATCACGGTCGCGCTGCACACCGACCACTGCCCGAAGGACAAGCTGGACACCTACGTCCGGCCGCTCATCGACATCTCCGCCGAGCGGGTCTCGCGCGGCGTGAACCCGCTGTTCCAGTCCCACATGTGGGACGGTTCCGCGGAGACCCTCGCGGACAACCTGGCCATCGGCCAGGAGCTGCTGGCCAAGGCCGCCGCCGCCAAGATCATCCTTGAGGTCGAGATCACCCCGACCGGCGGCGAGGAGGACGGCGTCACCCACGAGATCAACGACGAGCTGTACACCACCGTCGACGACGCGATCCGCACCGCCGAGGCCCTGGGCCTGGGCGAGAAGGGCCGCTACCTGCTCGCCGCGTCCTTCGGCAACGTGCACGGCGTGTACAAGCCGGGCAACGTCGTCCTCCGTCCGGAGCTCCTGAAGGACCTCCAGGAGGGCGTCGCCGCCAAGTTCGGCAAGCAGGACCCGTTCGACTTCGTGTTCCACGGCGGCTCGGGCTCCACCGTCGAGGAGATCGCGACCGCGCTGGAGAACGGCGTCGTCAAGATGAACATCGACACCGACACCCAGTACGCGTTCACGCGTCCCGTCGTGGCCCACATGTTCCAGAACTACGACGGCGTCCTCAAGGTCGACGGCGAGGTCGGCGCGAAGAAGCAGTACGACCCGCGCACCTGGGGCAAGCTCGCCGAGGCCGGCATGGCCGCGCGGATCACCGAGGCGTGCGCCAACCTGCGCTCCACGGGCACCCGCATCAAGTAGTCCCGCACCCGCGTACGACGGAGGTCCGGCTCCCCGCCCCGGGGGCCGGACCTCCGTCGTGTCCGGTCCCCCCGGGTGGGAGCCGTAGTGCAGGAAGCCGTAGCGCAGGAAACGGAAGCGCTTCCCCCGCGCGCGGTGCGCGCCCCCGCGCACACGCTGGGTGAGGGCACCCACATCCCGCCACACCCCCCGCACCACCCCGGGGCACCTGGGAGACTGGAACCCATGGCCATTCACGAGAACCTGCTCGGGGGACCGCCCCCGACCCATCTGCCCGACGACCCCGGCCCGCGCGAACTGCTCGCCCAGGGCACCGCGTCCGCCGATGTCGCCGCCCAGTACCCCACCTCCTCCCTCGCCTGGGCGCAGCTCGCCGACGAAGCGTTCCAGCGGGGCAGCGTGGTGGAGTCGTACGCGTACGCCCGCACCGGTTACCACCGGGGCCTCGACGCGCTGCGCCGCAGCGGCTGGAAGGGCCACGGCCCGGTGCCGTGGGAGCACGAGCCGAACCGCGGCTTCCTGCGCGCCCTGCACGCCCTCGCGCGCGCCGCGCAGTCGATCGGCGAGCAGGAGGAGCACGCGCGCTGCGCGCAGTTCCTGAAGGACTCCTCCCCGACGGCCGCCCACACCCTGGGCTGACCCGCCGCGGTACCGGGCCCGCCCCCCCCCGTGGTGGTGCGGCCCGCACGGCCCGCCCGCCGTTCCCGGCCCGGGCGGGCCTTGCCGTGTTCCGGGTGATCGCGGAGGATGCCGGTGGGGACCGGGGCGTCCTGTCGGAACGGCAGGGGCGGACCGCTACCCGGAACACGCACGGAGACAGCGATGTCCCACCAGGCACAGCAGGGCGGCGCCGCCCCGGGGGCGCCCGAAGCGCCGCACCTCGACTTCCACGGCACGACGCCGTACGAGGACTACGTCCGCGCGGACGTGCTCACCCATCTCCAGCAACCCCTGTCCGACGATCCCGGGGAAATGGTCTTCCTGGTGACGACCCAGGTCATGGAGCTGTGGTTCACCGTGATCGTCCACGAGTGGGAGACCGCGTCGGCGGCCCTGCGCGGCGACGACGTGCCCGCCGCGACCGCCGCGCTGAAGCGGTCCGTCCGGGAACTCGACGCCCTCAACGCGTCCTGGCGCCCGCTCAGCGGACTCACCCCCGCCCAGTTCAACTCCTACCGGGACGCCCTCGGCGAGGGTTCCGGCTTCCAGTCCGCGATGTACCGGCGGATGGAGTTCCTGCTCGGCGAGAAGTCCGCGTCGATGCTGGTCCCGCACCGCGGCGCACCCCGCGCGCACGCCGAACTCGACGAGGCGCTGCACGCACCGAGCCTCTACGACGAGGTGCTGCGGCTGCTCGCCCGCCGCGGCCACCCCGTCCCCGCGGCCGTACTGGACCGTGACCCCGCCGCCCGCTACGAGCCGTCGCCGCAGGTCGAGGACGTGTGGACGTCCCTCTACGCGGCCGAGCAGCCCACCGGCAGTCCGGAGCCCACCGGTAGTCCGGAGTCCGCTGCCGGCGACGGCCCGCCGCCCGACCCGGAGCTGTTGCGGCTCGGCGAGGCGCTGACCGACGTGGCGGAACTCGTCTGGCGCTGGCGCAACGACCACCTCTCCGCCACCCGCCGGGCCATGGGCGCCAAGCAGGGCACCGGCGGTTCGGCGGGCGTGGCCTGGCTGGAGAAGCGGGCCGCGAAGAACGTCTTCCCCGAGCTGTGGACCGCCCGGAGCCGGGTGTGAGGCCCGCACTGGAGGAGAAGGCCGCCGCCCTGGACGCCGCCGACCCGCTGGGCGCCGTGCGCGAGCGCTTCGTCCGCGACGAGGACGTCACGTACCTGGACGGCAACTCGCTCGGCGCGCTGGCCCGTTCGGTGCCCGGGCGCATCGACGAGGTGATCCGCCGCGAGTGGGGCGAACTGCTGATCCGCTCCTGGGACCGGAGCGGCTGGTGGGACGCCCCCGAGCGCGTCGGCGACCAGATCGCCCCCTTGGTGGGCGCCGCCCCCGGACAGGTCGTCGTCGCCGACTCCACCAGCGTGAACGTCTTCAAGGCGGTCGTCGCGGCGGTCCGCATGGCGCGCGGCGCGGACCCCGGCGGCGCGGTACGGGACGAACTCGTCGTCGACTCCACCACGTTCCCCACGGACGGCTACCTCGCGGAGTCCGCCGCCCGGATGACCGGCTGTGCGCTGCGCCCGGTGGAGCCCGGGGAGGTGCCCGCGGTGCTCGGTCCGCGCACCGCCGCGGTGCTCCTCAACCACGTCGACTACCGCACGGGCCGCCTCCACGACCTGCCGGGCCTCACCCGGGCGGTGCACGCGGCGGGCGCGTACGCGGTCTGGGACCTGTGCCACAGTGCGGGGGCGCTGCCCGTCGACCTGGACCTGCACGGGGTGGACCTCGCGGTCGGCTGCACGTACAAGTACCTGAACGGGGGGCCGGGCGCGCCCGCGTTCCTCTACGTGCGCCGCGACCTCCAACCGCGGTTCGACTCCCCGCTGCCCGGCTGGACGGGCCACCGCGAACCCTTCGGCATGCGCCCCGCGTACGAGCCGGCGCCCGGTGCGGGACGCGGGCGGGTCGGCACGCCGGACGTGCTGTCCCTGCTGGCGCTGGAGGAGGCGCTGACCGTCTGGGACGGCGTCACCGTCGAGGCCGTCCGCACGAAGTCGCTCGCCCTGACGGACTTCTTCCTGGAGTGCGTGACGGAGTACGTCCCGTCCGGCCGCGTCGAGGTGGCCACGCCCGTGCCGCACGGCGAGCGGGGCAGCCAGGTCGCGTTGCGCTGCGAAGGTGCTGCCGCTGTGATGGGGGTGCTCGGTGAGCGGGGGGTGATCGGGGACCATCGGCCCCCGGACGTCCTTCGCTTCGGCTTCGCCCCGTTGTACGTGGGCTTCGCGGAGACGGAGCGGGCGGCGCGGGTCCTCGCGGGGGCGTTGGCGTAGGTCCCGCGGGGTCCTACGGTGCGCTGTTCGGCGCGGGTGCGCTGGGGTTGCCCGCGCCGTTCCCCGCGCCCCTATCGGGACGCCCACCTGCGGTCGAGTGAGGAGTCGGACAGCGTCATACCGATTCGAGCAGACCGTTGAGGATGGCCTTCTCGGCGAGGTAGAAGACGAGACCGCCCACGGGAGCGAGCACGGCGCACAGCCAGTACCGGCGCACCCCGGCGCGTGCCAGGTAGACGGTCAGGAGGGCGGTGAGCAGCACGCCGACCGTCAGGAAGGCGACCGCTTCTCCCCAGTAGTTGAGCGCCAGCCCCAGCCAGCACCCCTCGCCCAGCACCACCATCGCGATGACCGCTCCGGCTACCGGCCGCAGGTCGCCCCGCCCTCGTCGTACCGTCCACCCCGCCCATCCCAGAATGGGCCCTCCGACCAGCCCCGCCACCGACCACACGGCGGCAGTTCCGAGCGCTCCGCTCCCGAAGGTGTCTCCAAGAGTGGACGCCGCGTAGTAACCGCCGCAGGTGGTGAGCATCATCAACGCCCCGCCCCAGACGGCGAGCCGCCGGTCACGGATCAGCACACCGGCCAAGGCGGTCCAGATGATCCAGGTGGACGTCGAGTTGGTCACCCGCTCCAACAGGGGTGTCGTTCCGTGCAGGGCGTACGTTGCCCAGCCGAGCAGCAATCCGAAGACGCCGGTCGCGGTCAGGACGGCGACCGGGGTGTCGTAGCGGGATGCGGTGGTCACAAGAGCCATGCTCAGGACTATACACGTGGTGTATACGCTCGATGTATAGTCGTTTGGAGGTTCCCAGGGCCGCCCTGGGCGGTGTGTCCTGGCGCGCGAAGACCCCGTCGTTCTTGAGGGGATCGACGGGGTCGTGAGGGTCTGTCCGCGGGAGTGGTGCAGTGGTCGGCCCTGGTGATCAGGCGGTGTCGAACTCCCCGGTCTTGACGCTCGTGACGAAGGATGCGAAGGCGGGGGCGGGGAGATTCAGTATGGGTCCGCTGGGGTTCTTGGAGTCGCGGACGGGGACCGTGCCGGTTGCGGTGGCGTGTGCGGGCGCCCACTCGACGCACGTGCCACCGCTGCCGCTGTACGTGGACTTGGCCCACTGGGGGTCAGCCGGGTCAACGTTCACCTTGGAGCCCTTCCTGGTGCCGAAGGTCAGCGTGCGCTGAAGCCTGCCGTCTTGACGCCCGTGACGAACGACGCGAAGGCGCGGGCCGGGAGGTGCAGTACCGGTCCGTTCGGGTCCTTGGAGTCGCGGACCGGGACCACCGCGGTTGCGGACACGTGTGCGGGCGCCCACTCGACGCACGTGCCGCCTTGTCCGCTGTAGGAGGACTTGGTCCACTGAGTGTCAGCCGGGTCAACGTTCATCTTGAAGTCCTTCCTGGTGCCGAAGGTCTAGAGCGCGTTGAACCCACCGGTCTTTACTCCAGTCACGAAGGACGTGAAGGCGTGGGTGGGGAGGTTCAGTACGGGCCCGCTGGGGTTCTTGGAGTCGCGGACGGGGACGGTGCCGGTTGCGGTGGCGTGCGCGGGTGCCCACTCGACGCACGAGCCGCCTTGTCCGCTGTAGGAGGACTTGATCCAGACATGGACTTCTACGGTCACGAGATGCCCTTTCGTACCTGATCGATCATGTCTACGGACGCCGTTTGTGAGAGCGAGACGCCTTGAAGCTGATGGTAGGTCCTCACCAGCGGTAGGACAGAAGTCAGTTCGCGGTCTAGAAGTCCCTGCGTCTCCGATTCGACGTAGGACATCACGGATCGATCTGGCATGGTCAGCAGGTTCACCAGCCTTTTAAAGGGGCGACGCTCGCCCAAACTGAAGGGCGCGACTTGCAGCACGGTGTGTGGCTGCTCGGCGAACTCGATCAGGCTTGCCAATTGCCCGTCCATCACCTGGAGCCCTCCCACCAACCGGCGAATGCAGCTCTCGTCCAGCACGACGATCACGACGGGCGGTACCGGGCGCACCACTGCGGCTTGTCGCTCCGCCAGGAACTCGATCCGCTCAGCCGCCTGTTCCGGCGGGATCGCGCCGTGGGTGACGACGCTCTGCTCTATGGCCGCTGCGTACTCAGGCGTCTGAAGGAGTCCAGGGATGGCGCCCACCTCGAAGAGCCGAATCTCAGCCGCCCGGGCTTCGTAGCGGACGTACTCCGGGAAGCCCTCAAGAAGGCTCCCGTTCTTCATGTCCCGGTAGGCGCGCTCGAACGACTCGGATGCCGTTCCCAGCAGGCCAAATGCCTCGTCAGCTTTCCTCGAACTATGAAGGGTTGGAGGTTTCCGAGCAGTTTCCAAGGCCGAAATGTGCTGACTTGAGCATTTCATCGCCTCGGCTAGCTGCTCCTGGGTCCAGCTCCGTGCCTCGCGTGCACTGCGTAGACGTGCGCCGTACGCCGCTACGGGTCCCGCGTCGGGGTTCAGCGTCTTTCGGTTCAAGATCCGTTCCAACCCTTCCTTCGGTTGGGCCAAGTTGAAGGCAACCCGGCCCTGGGCCACTCTCGAAGCGCTTGGTGGCAGAGTCGCTACGGAGAGGAGCGGTCGTGTGCGGTGAGACCGTAGTGCCGCAAGGACAGTCAGGCGAACTCGCAGTGGGTGACCTCGTGTTCGACACCGTGCGGGGTGTCGTGGGGGTGGTGATGGATGTGACGTGGGGTCCGGTGTATCTCCGTCCGCCGGGTGGGGGTCTGGAGTGGCACGTGTGTCGTGAGGATGTGCGTGTGGCGACGGTGGTGGATCGGTTGCGGCCGGCGTTGGCGGAGTCGAACGTGCGCAGCAGTCGGGGTGGTGGGCTGCGGTGAGTCGGAGGTTTCGTCACATCGAGTGGACGTTGCGGCGGTTGGACTTCTGGGGGGCGCGTGCGTATGTGCAGTGCGTGTCGGGGTCGCCGTTGTGTGGTGCGGTGCCGCCGCGGGGGTCGGAGTGTCGGTCGGACGAGGGTTCGTTGCGGTGGGCGGAGTCGCATTTCCGGGAGACGGGTCATCGTCGGTTCGACCGGGCGTTGTTCGAGACGGTGCAGTGGGACCCGCCGCAGGACGTGGACCCGGGGACGTTGCCGGGGGTGACGACGTGATCGGTCACCGTCCGCGGAGGGGTCGCCGGGGGCCGGCGGTGCTGGACGATCCGGTGCCGTTGTACGTGGCGGGGGTCGTGGACCGGTGCGCGTACCGGACCCTGGTGGTCGTCGGCGCCCCGCGTCGCGGGCGGACGGTGCTGGGGTCGTTCGTGAGCCCGTATCCGGGGCGGGTGTTGCGGGGGCTCCGCGTGCAGGCGGTGCGGTGACACGTGACGCGCTGCTCGGCGGGCCGCCCGCCGAGTCCGGTGCGCACTGTTGCCTCTGCGGTTGCTGGACCGCGGCTCCCGTGGTGATCGGGTACGGCAGCCAAAGCGGCGCGAACTTCGTCACGCACCGGGTCTGCCCCCGCCACGTGCACACCCCGGGACCGTGCACCGCGAACCACGACGTACCGTTGCACGGGCTCACAGAGGAGTACGAACATGAGTGATCCGCACATCCTGTTGAGCGGCGAAGCGCTCGCCCTCGCGATGCCGCGCCAGGACATGCTGCCCAAGTACCACGCGTGGGAGAACGACCCCGGAACGATCAGCGGGTACGGGAACCAGTGGGCGCAGTCCTGGGAGGTGCGTGCCGCCGGCTACGAGCGTCAGCGCGGCAACGAGCGCTTCCAGCAGTTCGAGGTGGTCCGGTTGGACGACGGTACGCCCGTGGGAATGACGATCCTGGAAGTCAACACCTACGTGCGCACGGCCGAGTTCGTGATGGTCCTCGCCCCCGAGGAACGCGGGAAGGGTTACGCCGCGGAGGCGGCTCGCCTGACGCTGGACTGGGCGTTCCACCTCGCCCACCTACGCATGGTGTGGCTCAAGGTGCTGGAGCCCAACGCGGCCGGAGCCAGCGCGTACGAGAAGGCGGGGTTCCGTCCCGGCGGCCGGCTCCGGCGGTCCGGGTACTGGCTCGGCAAGCCCGTGGACGAACTGTTGATGGACGCCGTACCCGAGGACTTCCCCGGAACGTCCGCCGTGGCCACCGCTCTCGGCAGCTGAAGCCGGGTCGGGGCGGTGCGCGACGGCCCCCACCGGTCGGGTGTGCGGTGCGCACCGCACACCGTGCCCGACGCGGTGACGGCCACCGCACTCGTACAACGGGGTAGTGGGTGTGGAGCAGCCCCCACGCACCCGCACAGCACAGCGCACCGCAGGCAGAGCCCCGGTAGGGGCGCGAGGAACTGCGCGGCCAACCACCACGCACCCGCACGGGACAGCGCACGGGACCCCGCAGGGGGACGTCCCGAAGGGGCGCGGGGAGCCCCTGGTACGGTCCCGCCGATCAGTTCCGCGCGAAACGGAGGGCCGAACATGCCGGACGAAGACGACGACCCAGAAGCCGCAGCCGCAGCCACCGCAGAGGAAGCGTCCGCGTTCTCGCACCCGACCGTCCCCCCGGACGCCACCGCCGCGTACGGCCCCCACCCCGACCAGGTGATCGACTTCTACGCCCCCACCGCGCAGCGGAACCCCAGCGGTCCCGCGTCCGCCCCCCTGGTCGTCGCGTTGCACGGCGGCGCCTGGCGGGCCCCGTACGACCGGGCGCACCTGAGTCCGTTCGTCGCGCACCTGGCGCGGACCGGTCTCGCCGTCGCCTCCGTCGAGTACCGCAGGGGCCCGGCGCCGCTGCCCGCGCAGCGGACGGACACCGGCGCCCCCGCCGGACCGGTGGCCGGCCGCTGGCCCGACACCCTGGACGACGTCGCCGCGGCCCTGGACGCGCTGCCCGGGCTCGTCGCGCGGCTGCTGCCGGTCGCGGACGTCCGCCGCACCGTCCTGACCGGCCACAGCGCCGGCGGCCACCTCGCGCTGTGGGCCGCGTCCCGGCACGCGCTGCCGCCCGACGCGCCGTGGTTCCTGGAGCGGCCCCCCGCCCTGCGCGGAGTCGTCGCGCTCGCCCCGATCGCGGACCTGCGCACCGCCGCCGCGCTCGGCGTCTGCTCCGACGCGGCCCGCCAGTTCCTGGGGGGCCCGACCGCCTTCGAGGCGCGGCTGCCGTACGCCGATCCGGCGGCCCTGCTGCCCACCGGGATCGCGACGGTCCTGGTGCAGGGCGCCACCGACCGGGACGTGCCCCGGGCGGTCGCCGACGCCTACGCGGACGCCGCCGCGCGGGCCGGCGAGGAGGTGGGGCTCACCGTGCTGCCGGACGTCGGGCACTTCCCGTTGATCGACCCGGCGGCGGACGCCTGCGCGGTGGTCGCGGAGGAGATCGCCCAGCTCGCCTGGTGATCCCCGGGCCCCGACCCCCGACCCATGGGCCCGGGACCGCCGCGTAGGCCGTGTAGCCGCGTAGTACCTGAGGGGGACCCCGGGGAACCCGTCTCGCAGGGGACGACCGGGTCCGGCCGGGCGCTTACCTTCGTAGGGTGACGCAGACCCAGCAGATACCGAGTCCGAGGCCGGCCGCCGGTTCCTCCAGCCCCGAGTACGACCTCGTGAAGGACGTGTTCGGCGGGCTGCACGAGGACATGTTCCGGAACGCCTTCGCCTACCGTCCCCTCGCCCCGCTCACCGCGGACCGCGGGATCGCCACCTGGTTCGGCGGGCGCGGCAAGTGGGCGCCGCACGTGCTGGTCACCGCCCTCGCGGCGTTCACCTGCTTCGCCGGGGCCGTGTCCGCGTACGGGGCCCCGGAGCTGGCCGCCCTGATCATGGGCGCGCTGCCCGCGCTGGCGGTGCTGCTGACGATGGTCCGCCCGGTGCTCGCGTTCTTCGCCTCGCTGGCCTCGGTGCCCGTCATCGTGGCGCTGAGCGGTTTCGACGGGGGCACCTGGCCGTGGACCGGGGCCGGGTTCTTCGCGCACCTGGTGATCGTGACGGTGGTGACGATCCGGACCCGGACCCGTACGGGCCTGTGGATGTGGGTGCTGACCGCACTGTTCGCGACGGTCGTCGCCTCCGCGGACCGCGGGTACAACTCGGACTCCTGGGCGATGGTGATCCTGTCGGGGGTGCTGGTGCTGCTGGTCACGCTGTGGCACGTGCGGCGGGAGGCCAAGCAGGTGGTGGCCGCGGAGCGCACGGTGACCGCCGTGGAGCGGGACCGGCGCACCCTGCTGGAGGAGCGCACCACCATCGCCCGCGAGCTGCACGACGTGGTCGCGCACCACATGTCCGTGGTGGCGATCCAGGCGGAGGCGGCCCCGTACCGGGTGGAGAACCCGCCGCCGGAGCTGGAGCAGGCGTTCGTCACCATCCGGGAGAACGCGGTGGCGGCGCTCACCGAGCTGCGCCGCGTGCTCGGGGTGGTCCGCGCCGAGGACTACGAGGCGCCGGACGCCCCGCAGCCGACCCTCGCCGATCTGGACTCCCTGCTCGCCAACGTCCGGGACACGGGTCTCGACGTCACCAAGACGGTGACGGGCGCGGTCCGGGAGCTGCCGCCGGGCGTCGAGCTGTCGGCGTACCGGATCGTGCAGGAGGCGTTGAGCAACACCCTGCGGCACGCGCCGGGCGCGGCGGCCCGGGTGGAGGTCGGCTACGTGCTCGGCGGCCTCGGACTGCGGGTGGTGAACGGGCCCGCGCGGGGTCTGGTGAAGCCGTCCCCGGGCGCCGGTCACGGGATCACCGGGATGCGGGAGCGGGTGGCGATGCTGGGCGGCGAGATGACGGCGGACGACCAGGAGGACGGCGGCTACGAGGTCGCGGTGTTCCTCCCCGTCCGGGCCGTGGAGGAGCAGGCATGACGATCCGGGTGCTGGTCGTCGACGACCAGATGATGGTGCGCGAGGGCTTCTCGGTGCTGCTGAACGCGATGCCCGACATCGAGGTCGTCGGGGAGGCGGTCAACGGCCGCGAGGCGGTGGAGCGGGTGCGGGAGCTGGCGCCGGACGTCGTCCTGATGGACATCCGGATGCCGGAGCTGAACGGGTTGGACGCGACCCGGGAGATCGTCGCGGCGGGCGGCAGGACGAAGGTCCTCGTCCTGACCACCTTCGACCTCGACGAGTACGTGTACCAGGCGCTGCGCGCGGGCGCCTCCGGCTTCCTGCTGAAGGACGCTTCGGCCCGGCAACTCGCGGACGGGGTGAGGGTGGTGGCCGCCGGCGAGGCGCTGCTCGCACCGAGCGTCACCCGACGTCTGATCACCGAGTTCTCCAAGCTGTCGGACGAGCCGCGGTCCCTGGTCACGACGCAGAGCGCATACGGGGAGCTGACCGAGCGGGAGACGGAGGTCCTGGTGCTGATCGCGCAGGGCCTGTCCAACCAGGAGATCGCCTCGCGGCTGGTGGTCGCCGAATCGACGGTCAAGACCCATGTGAGCCGCATCCTGGTCAAGTTGGGGCTGCGGGACCGCACGCAGGCGGCGGTCTTCGCGTACGAGGCCCGGTTGGTCACCCCGGGCTGAGGTCCCGTGGGCCCGTGGTGTGGACGGGTCCCGAGGGGCGGTCACAGGATGGTGCGCCAGTTCCAGGGGCGCGGGCCGCGCCGTCCCCGCAGGGAGTCGACCCGCTGTTGGGCGTCGGCGTGCCAGTCGGGCCGGCCCACCGCGTACCGGACGGCGTACGACACCATGCGTAACTCCCTTACTGCGGCCATCAGTTCGTACCCGGCCCAGGTGGTGACGTCGGTCCCGTAGGACGTGCAGAAGTCGGCGTACTCGGCGGAGGTCACCGTACCGACCGTGCCGATCTTCGCGGCGGTCGCGACGAGGTCCCACTCGGGCGGTCCGACGGAGGCCCGTTCGAAGTCGATCAGCACCGGGTCCGGGGTCAGGACGACGTTCCCGAGCCAGGCGTCCCCGTGCACCACGCAGTGCGGCAGCCCCGCGGGCAGCGCGGCCCACCGGCCGCGCAGCTCCTCGTAGCGGCGGTGCAGCCAGGCCCGGTCGTCCGCGGGGGTCGTGGTGGCGGCGGCGATCCGCTCGGGGACCCGGACGAAGGGGTCGAGCCGGCCGAGTTCCCAGTCCGGCAGCGGCAGGGCGTGCAACCGTTTCAGCAGGTCGACCACGTCCGCGGTGGTGCCGCGTCGGTGCGGCGGCAACTCCTCCCAGAAGGTCACCGGGTGCCCCAGCGCCGCCACCGGTTGCGCCACCGGCAGCGGGCGCACCGCGGGCACCCCCTGCTCGGCGAGCCACCGGGCCACCCGCACCTCCCGTGCGGCGGCGGCGTCCTGCCCGGGGCGGACGATCCGTACGATCACCCGGCCGGGCAGGCGCCAGATCTCGTTCTCGGCGAGCCGGACCGGCTCGGCGCCCCGGGCGGTGAACCCGGCGGCCCGGCAGGCGACTTCCAGGACGGACTCGGAACGGTCGGGCACGGAACGGTCGGGCACGGGACCCTCGGGCGCGGCCGGCGTCGTCATGGTCCGCACGGTAGTGGCGGTGCGGCGCGGGCGACAGAACGCCGTCCGCCACCCCGGGGTCCTGGTGGCACGGGTCAGGACGAGGTGAGGTCCCGGCGCCGCAGTGCCGCGAGCCCCGCCGCCACCAGCCCCGCCGCGAGCGCCGTCAGCACCAGGACCGGCGCCCACCGCAGCTCCTCCCCGGGCAGCTTGGGCAGATGCCCGAACGGTGACGACTCCAGTACCCAGGAGGGGAGTTCCAGCGCGGGGCCGAGCCAGCCGATCAGCAGCACCGCGCCCGCGACGCCCCAGGACCCGGCCGCCCACCGCGGCGACGCCCCGGTCAGCAGCACGGCGAGCCCGCCGACCGCCCACACCGCCGGCACCTGCACCAGGGACGCGGCCAGCGCCTGCCCCGGGTCCTTCCCGTACCCGAGGGCGAGCCCGGCGCCGCTCAGCAGCAGGAGCAGCGCGGACCCGCCGAAGGCCACCAGCAGGTGGCCGGCCGCCCAGCCGGTGCGGCTCACGGGTGCCGCCAGCAGGGGTTCGGCGCGCCCGGAGGTCTCCTCCCCGTGCAGCCGCAGCACCGAGGAGACCACGTACAGCCCGGCGACCAGCCCGAAGATCCCGGCCATCGTGCCGAGGAACGCCTCGGTGATCGCGGAGGCGCCGCCCATCCGCTGGATGATCTCCCGGGTCCGTTCGTTGTTCCCGACGAGGTCCCCGGCGCCGGCCGTGATGCCGCCGAAGGCCACCCCGCTGACCAGGAAGCCCGCGCCCCAGCCGCACAGGCTGCCGCGCTGGAGCCGCCAGGCCAGTGCTCCGGCGGTGCGCAGTTCGCCCCGGGCGGGTCCGGGTCGGCTGGGCAGGAAGCTCATGCCGAGGTCCCGCCGGTCGGCGAGCCGGTAGGCCACCGCTCCCTGGACGAGGACGGCCGCGCCCAGCAGGGCGAGCACCCACCAGCGTTCGCCGGCGAAGGCGCGCAGGTTCTCCGTCCAGCCGAGGGGCGAGAGCCAGGTCAGCGGGGACGAGCCGTCGGCGGTGCCGGAGTCCCCGGCGGCGCGCAGCACGAACGCGGCGCCGAGCACCCCCGCCGTCAGGCCCTTGGCGAGCCGCCCGTTCTCGGTGAGCTGGGCGGCGATCGCGGCCGTGGCGGCGAAGACCAGTCCGGTGCCGCCGACGCCCAGCCCCAGCGCGAGCGCGCCGGCCCCGCCCTCGCCCCGGAGCCCGGCGGTGATCAGCAGGGCGAGCGCCGCGTTGGCGACGACGGCGGTCAGCAGGGCGGCGGTGAGCGGGGCGCGGCGGCCGACGACCGTCGAGGACACGAGTTCCTGGCGTCCGCTCTCCTCCTCGTCGCGGGTGTGCCGGACCACCAGCAGCAGGCTCATGATCCCCGCGAACAGGGCGGCGAAGACGCCGACGCGCATGGCGGTGAGCGCGCCGATCGAGTCGCCGAAGGAGGGCCCGTACATCGCCCGCAGGGAACTGTTCGCGGCGATCGACCGGGCGAACTCGGCGCGCTCGGCGGAGGTGTCGTACAGGTCGGCGAGGGTGCCGGGGATGCTGACGACCATCGCGCCGATGACGAGCACCCACACCGGCAGCGTCAGTCGGTCGCGGCGCAGGGCGAGCCGCAGCAGGGTGCCCGTGCCGGTGAACGGTCCGGAGCCGCGGGTCGTCCGCGTACGGGTCCCGGCGGCCGGGGCGACGGCACTCATCGGGCCACCGCCCCGGCCGTGGACCCGGCGTCCTGGTAGTGGCGCAGGAAGAGTTCCTCCAGCGTGGGCGGCGTCGAGGTCAGCGAGCGGACCCCGGACCCGGTGAGGGCGCGCAGGACGCCGTCGAGCTGGTCGGTGTCGACCTGGAGGCGGACCCGGTGGCCCTGCACCTCCACGTCGTGCACCCCGGGCAGGTGCTCCAACGGGCCGGGCAAGGTGGCCAGTTCGGCGCTGACGCTGGTACGGGTCAGGTGCCGCAGTTCGGCCAGCGAACCCGATTCGACGGTGCGGCCCTGCCGGATGATGCTCACCCGGTCGCACAGCGTCTCCACCTCGCTGAGCAGGTGCGAGGAGAGCAGTACGGTCCGGCCGCGGTCGCGTTCCTCGCCGATGCAGTCCTGGAACACCTCCTCCATCAAGGGGTCGAGGCCCGAGGTCGGTTCGTCCAGGACCAGCAGCTCGACGTCGGAGGCGAGGGCGGCGACGAGGGCGACCTTCTGCCGGTTGCCCTTGGAGTAGGTGCGACCCTTCTTCGTCGGATCGAGCTCGAAGCGTTCGACGAGCCGGTCGCGTCGGTTCCGGTCGAGCCCGCCGCGCAGCCGCCCGAACAGGTCGATGACCTCGCCCCCGCTGAGGTTGCGCCACAGGGTCACGTCCCCGGGCACGTAGGCGAGCTTGCGGTGCAGGTCGACGGCGTCGCGCCACGGGTCGCCGCCGAGCACCCGGGTGCTGCCGCCGTCGGCCCGCAGGAGTCCGAGGAGGACCCGGATGGTGGTGGACTTCCCGGCGCCGTTGGGTCCGAGGAAGCCGTGCACCTCGCCCGTCTCCACGGTGAGGTCGAGTCCGTCCAGCGCCCTGGTGCGGCCGAAGGACTTGTGCAGCCCGGCCGCGCTGATTGCCTTCGTCATGCTTCGGAACGTACGCTTCTTTCAGAAGTTTGTGAAGATAGGAAACCGTATAACCTCCTTGCGGGTGCTGCGCGACACGGGGAGATGATCGAGGCATGGCGGAGAACGACCGGGGGGCCGAACGCGACGAGGCCAAGGTCAACCGCTTCGTCGAGCACTTCGCGGCGCAACTCGTCAGCGCGGGCATGCCGTCCATGCCGGCCCGGGTGTTCGCGGCGATCCTCTCCTCCGACCGGGGGTACATGACCTCCGCGGAACTGGGGGAGCAGCTACGGGTCAGCCCCGCCGCGGTCTCGGGCGCGGTGCGGTACCTGTCGCAGCAGCACATGGTGTCCCGCGAACGGGAACCCGGCTCGCGGCGCGAACGGTACGTGGTGCACGGCACCCAGTGGTTCCAGGCGCTCACCAATCGGGACGCGGTGCTGAAGCGGTGGGCCGAGGCGATGCGCGAAGGGGTCGCCAGCTTGGGGGCGGGGTCGCCGGCCGGGCGTCGGTTGGCGGAGACCTTGCTGTTCTTCGAGTTCCTGGAGTCGGAGTTGGCCGAGCTCATGAACCGGTGGGAGGCCCACCGGCGCTCACTGGAACTCTGACCCTGCGGGTCGGGGCGCCCTCGGGTCGGGCGTTCACCTGCGGTGGGCTGTTCCGTGGGGGTGCGGCGCGTTGTCCGGTGCGGGTGCGTCGTGGTTGCTCGCGCCGTTCCCCGCGCCCCTTCGGGGGCGCACCTATGGGAATCGAGGGGGCACCCTCTTGGGTGAGTACCGTTTCGACGGAGGCTCAATTCCACGGGATGGGACGACGTGTATGCCGTACGAACGGGAAGAGCAAGAGGCCATCGGTCGCCGGATCAAGCGCCGCCGGCTCACCCTCGGGATGCCCCAAACGGACCTCGGTGCCGCGATCAACAAGTCACAGGGCTGGGTGTCCAAGGTCGAGAAGGGGCACATCGAGCTGGACCGGGCCGCGCTGATCAACAGCATCGCCGCCGCACTGCACTGCCACCCGAACGACCTGATCGACCGCCCGTACGTCGGCACGGCGCCGGACAACCAGTGGCAACTGGCCGCCGCGTCCATCCTGCGGGAGCTGCGTCGCTACGACCTGACGCCGGCCTTCGAGGGCACTCCGCGTTCCGCGGACGCACTGTGGCAGGAGATGACACGGCTGCACCGGCTACGGGACGCGGCAGCGAACGTGGCGATCCTGCGCAGCCTGCCCGATCTGCTGAGGGAAGCGAGCGCCCTGGCCGAGGCGGCCTCCGGCCGCGAGCGGGAGGAAGCGTTCGGCATCTACGCGGTCTGCTGCAAGTTCGCCCACACGGCCGCCCACGCCCTGGGGCATCCGGAACTGGTGGCCATGGCGTGTGAACGAGCGGCGTGGGCGTCCCGGTCTTCCGGCGACCCGGTGCTTCCGGCGGTGGCGGACTGGATGCGGATGTGGGACATGTGGGCCACCGCCGACTGGGCCGATGCCGTGGCGCTGGCGGACAAGGCACTGACCGGGATCGATCCCGAGTACGAGCGCGGGGACGCGCTCGCCGTACGGGCCTGGGGCACCCTCCAACTGCGGGCGGCGGTCTCCGCGGCCCGTGCGGGCAACGCAGCTGAGGCCGGCCACCGGCTCGGTCTGGCCCGGCAGGCGTCCGACCGCATGGGTGGCCCGGGCGGCGAGCCGGTCCGGGACCGGCACTCCCTGACCTTCTCCGCGGGCAACGTCACCGTCCACGCGATCAGCGTCGCGCTGGAGATGAGTGACCAGGGTGAGGCGCTGCGGCTGAACGAGCAGACGAGGCCGGATGAGATCGCCGCCCTGCCGAACTCGCGCCAGGGGCATCACCGGATGGACCTGGCCCGCGCATGGCTCTGGGACGGCGACCGCCACAAGGCCCTCGGCGAGCTGCGGAAGGCCGAGAAGCTGGCCCCGCAGCTGGTACGGAACCACCCCATCGCCAGGGCGACCCTTCGACAGATCGTCTACGCCGAACGGGCCTCCACACGCGCGGAGTTGCGGGGCATGTCCAGCCGTTTTCACCTGGAGTCCGCCGGGCGTACGCGGGACTGACCCGAACAGGCACCAGCCGGGTCATCGGGGCCGAGCTGTGCCTCTCTGCGTGGTCGGGGCGGACCTTCCGTTCGCGGTAGTCCCGCGAGGGGATCACCACGACCAGACGTCCACCGGCGTCCAGTACTGCCTCGGCGAAGAGTGAGTCGGCGCGCTTGGCGATGCAGGAGACGCCCACCAGGTCCCCGGCGTGCGGTGCCAGCGTCTCCGCCAGCGCGGCCCGGACCAACGGCACGCTGACAGCGGTCAGGTCCATGTGCCCCGTGACGGCGATCGTCGTCATGCCTCTCCCTCAGTTCGCCGGTGCGTCGCCGACCACGCGCACGGAGTGGGCCGCCAGTGATGGGCCGGCTGATGGCCGCGCGGACTACGGTAGGGCGTCGACCGCGCGGGACCAGGGGAACGACTTCGCGTCGCCCTGTTTCGGTGGGTGGGGGGTGTACCCGTCCGGGCCGATGAGGACACGTACGCCTTGCGCGCGTAGCCGCTCCACCGAGGCGGTCACCGCGGGCTGTGCTCCCTGCGCCTGGTTGAAGTACGGCATCGCCACGACGGGCACGCCCAAGTGCACGCCCTCCGCGGGCAGGCCGATCGCCAGCGTGTCCGAGATCCCGGCGCCCCACTTGTTCAGCGTCGTGCACGACATCGGGGCGACCAGCATCGCCGCGGCCCTCGGTAGTGCGTCCGTCTGCCACGGCAGCTTGTACTGCGACCGCACCGGATGCCCAGTCAGTTCCTCCAACTCGCTCATCCGGGGAGCCCACCAGCCTGCCGCGGACGGCGTCAGCACCAGACAGACATCCCAGCCCGCGCCTTGCGCGATCCGCACCCCCTCGTCCACGTACTGGGTCGGCCCGGCAGCGCACGCGATCAGATACAGAACCCGCTGACTGGTCATCCGCGCAGTCCACACGCTTTCGCGAGCCGCTGCAATGCCTCACCCGGCTGCGGATGCACGCTGATGAGGGTCTTGACCAGGTGTACGGTCGACGGGCGTCTGCGCACCTCTTCGGGGGCCAACGCATCAGCTTCGAGAAGCGATTGCACCGCTGCGTCCTTGCGCCGTGTCAGGAGTTGAGCGCGTGCCATCGAGAGGCGGTGTTGCGCACGCCGCTCCTTGGCGAGGTTGGCGATGAACGTGTCGTCCAGTCCGCTCGCCGCCGCAAGCGCTGACCATCCGTCCTCGAACCGCACCAGCACGTCGATCCGGTGGAGTCCCACGTTGGTGGGTCCGAACGCGGTCCAGTCGGCGTTGAGGTCGGACCCTTGCTGCTGGGCCACGTCGGCAGCGGCTTCGACGAGGTCGGTCGCGGACCGGATCGCGCGACTGGACTTCTCTTTCTCCCCTGATGCGGCGAGGGCGGCATTCAGGTAGAGCATTCCCAACGTCGACAGACCCACTGGTCCGCGGCCTCTGAGGTCACTCGCCAGTCGGGTGGCGGATGCGGTGGCGAAGGCAGCGGCGGCGGTTCCGCGGCCCTGACTCACCATGCTCTTCGCCACACGTCGGGACGCTGCGCCGATCGCGACCGGATCAGCAGACTGCTCAGCAGCGATGAGGGCCCGATCAGCGGCAATGGCTGCTTGGACCTTCGTGCTCTCTCCGTACTTGTGGAGGAAGGACGCGGTTAGTTGGTACACGCGTGAGAGAAGCCCCTGTGCCTCGCAGTTGCCGGATGGAGCTGCTGCAACCAAGCGGTGTGCCGACACGATGAGAGCTGGTAGGTGCTTGCCGAGCGCTGCGTAGTGGCACGCCTGGAACGCCTCGCAACAGTAGGCGAGCTGCCGTCGCAGTGCGGCAGTCGGCAGGCAGGCTTCTTCGCCGTCGCCCGCCCGGGCCAGCACGTCGTGTCGGTCCAGTACGTCCAGCACAGGGACCGCCTCAGCGGGCATCGCGACGATGTCGCACTCTGCCCGCTGGTCGTTCAACAGGCACTCCAGGGGCACCCGCAGTACTTCGGCTGCGCGGATCAGCACCGACAGACGAGGGTCCTGCTGGCGTTGTCCGCCTTCCAGGTCCTGTACCCAGCGTCTCGTCTGCCCCATCAGGTGTCCGAAGTCGGCTTGGGTGAAGCCGCGGCGATCGCGCCAGTATGCGATTCGGCGACTGATGCCTTCTGCGTCCACGGCGTGCTCCCAGAGCAAGGCACGCACTTTGCGTGCATGCCTCCGTTCTACCGGGTCTTACGGTGCGTGCACTGCCGATTACCAGATGGGGTACGCCATGGACAGGATCGTCGCGCCTACCACCGACCCGCCGACTCCCTTGTTGACCGACCGCCTCACCGAGTGGGCGCGTTCCCGGGATGTGGGTGAGCGGGCGGCGGTCGCTGCACTGATCCAGGAGGGCGACGTGCTGGCCCGCGGGGACGTCCGTGACCTGCTCGTGGTGGATTCGGGGAGGGTGGCGTCGTTGGACTGGCCGCGGTTCGAGGGCCAGTACCGCACGGTCCTCGTTCTCGACACCAGTGAGCGGGCGTTTCTGGATCTTGTCGTGGCGGTGGGGTTTCCGCGGTTGGTGCCGTTGTGGCAGGTGGAGAACTTGGGTGAGCGGCGGCTTGCGATCGTGTTGCGTGCGTTGGCGGCGTTGGCCGGGGCGGACACGATTGCGGTGGGTACGCGGGCGTGGTGATGTTCTGCGTGCGGTGTCTGCTGCCGATTCGCGAGGGTCAGCAGCATGACGCGCAGGTGCGTCAGTCCCCGGTCGGCACCCTGTACCGAGCCCACGCCCACGCGGAGTGCCCCGCCCCTGGGCCCGCTCGGGTCGTCGTGTCGGCGGAGCGGGTCGCGGTCACGCGCCGGTACTTGGACCACGTCACCACCTGCGTCGACTGCACCTCCGGTCACCTCGGCTGCCCGCCCGGGCGGGAGTTGCGTGCGGCGTGGAAGGCCACGGCCAGACCCGGACCCGACGCCGAGTCGTGAGCCCCCGTACCGAACAGGTGCTGTACGTCCTCACCCTCGCCGCGTTGCTCGGCGTCCTCGCGTACGGCATCACCACCCACCCCTGAACCACCCCTTGCCGGGTCGCCTTCGTCGACTCGCGCCCGTCATCCAAGGGACACCCATGCGTCGCACCCGCCTCCACTGCGCCCGCTGCCAGGAACCGATCCGCCCGTGGCAGCGCCGCACCCACCTACTCAGCTACTCCGACTCCGGACCTGGCACCACCCTCCACTTCCACCACCACTGCATCCCCACCACCACACCCTGCGCCCCCTGCCTGAAGGCCCGCATCTTCGACCTACCCGAACACACCTGCCACCTCTGGACCCCCACCAGCCCCGAGATCCACCAAGGCCGGCTACGACTCCGCCTGCGCGACCGCCCCCAACCCTGCCCATGCCCCTGCCGCACCCAGAACCGCGCCCGACGGGACACCAACCGCTAGACACACGCCATACTTTGACCCTGCGCAGAAGCGTCTCGACAGAAGGAGGATGCACAAGTGCAGCAAGCGAACCCCGTGCTCACCTTTTCAACCTCTTTGGGTGATTGGTCGGACTCTCGACTTGTTAAGGAAAACGGCCCTTCGGCCGGCTAACGTCGTAGGTCAGCTCCCTGCTCCCCGCGCACGCGGGGATGGACCCGTGCGAAGCGACATGCCGGACATGGTTCGGAGCTGCTCCCCGCGCACGCTGGGATGGACCGGTTCCGCCGCCCTTGCCCGACGGTGGCTCGCCGTCCCACACGGCCGCCAACCGGTCGGCACGTTGGAGCAGTTCGGAGTTGGCGGCGGCGTACGCGTGGCGGCAGGCGGTCTCGTAGGGGAGGACGACGACCTCTTCGGCTGCGGTGACGAGGCGTTCGAAGGTCTCTGCGTGGTCGGGGCGGACCTTCCGTTCGCGGTAGTCCCGCGAGGGGATCACCACGACCAGACGTCCACCGGCGTCCAGTACTGCCTCGGCGAAGAGCGAGTCGGCGCCCTTGGCGATGCAGGAGACGCCCACCAGGTCCCCGGCGTGCGGCGCCAGTGTCTCCGCCAGCGCGGCCCGGACCAACGGCACGCTGACAGCGGTCGGGTCCATGTGCCCCGTGACGGCGATCGTCGTCATGCCCTCTCTACGTCAGAATCAGCGTCGCCCGGCTCCCGGAAGACGGTTCGGGGCGGAACGCGTCAAGCTTGCCCCTGCGTTCCACGGTCAGTCGCGCGCCGGCACGCGGTCGACGGCGTCGAAGGCCAGCTGCCAGGGGTACGGCCGCCGCTCACCTGGAGGGTTGGGTACGAAGCCTCCTTCCCCGTAGAGCACTTCCACCTGCATCGCGCGCAGTCGCGCCACGCTCACGTCGAGCTGGGTGTGTTGTGCGTAGGCGGCGTTCACGCAGGGCATCGCCACGGTCGGGATGCCCTTGCCGATCGCTTCCGCCACCACGCCCACCACGAACCGGTCCGTGAGTCCGAGGGCCCACGCGTTGATCGAATGGAAGGTCGCGGGGGCGAAGAGGATCACGTCAGCGCGCGGCCATGCATCTGCTGCACCGGGACGTTTGTACGCGGACCGCACCGGGTGTCCGGTGAGCGCCTCCAACTCCCTGATGCGGTCCCCAAGCCAGCCGGCCGCAGTGGGCGTCAACCCCAGACACACGTCCCAACCGCGCCGTTGCAGTTCCTCGACGGCCCGGTCGACCTCCAGCACGGGCGGCGCCGCACTCCCGAACAGGTACACGGTCTTCGACATGCGCCCCATCCGACCACACGGCGATCACCCTCGCACTTAGGGAGAGAAGGGGGCGCAACGTGGGCCTGCGCGAGTAGCTTTCCAGATGACGAGTCAGGAACGGAGATCCAGCATGCCCGCACCCGACGACGGTCACATCGGAACCCGCATCAAGGAGCAGCGCAGGCTCGCGCACCTCAACCAACGGCAGCTCGCCGACCGGCTGCCGTATTCGTACAGCCTCCTCAACCAGGTGGAATGTGGCGCCCGGCGTGCCACGCCCGACTTCGTATCGGCCGTGGCTGACGTTCTCGGTATCGATGCCGCCTTGCTGACCAGCACGATGGGCGACGAGCCGCGCCGAGACCATCCCGCAGCAGTCGTCGCGCCCATCCGCGAAGCGCTCGACATTTACGATCTCGAACCACTCCCCGAACCGGTCTGCCGCCCCGTCGCTGTTCTTGCAGCTGAGGCTGACCGGGTGTGCCAGCTCGTGAGGGCAGCCCGTCTACGGAAAGCGACGGGTGTCCTGCCAAAGGTCATTGCTGAGTTGACCCATCTGGCATGGACCGCTCCAACAACTCCCGTATGGCGAGCCCTCGCGTCCACCTACCGGACGGCCCACGACATCACGCTGAAGCTTGGCCATCCGGACCTCTCGCAGGTGGCACTTGACCGCATGTACTGGGCTGCGGAACGCGCCTCGGACCCGCATCTTGCCGCTGTGCGCCAGTACAAACGGGCACTGCTCTGCAAATCGGGAAGTCACAGCACTGGTTTGCGTCTCATTGCCGAAGGCCATCGGTTGTTGGAAGGTGAGACGACGCGGGAAGCGTTGGCCGTTTCCGGTCAGCTCCACCTGGGGGCGTCTGCGCTTGCTGCCCGAGCCGGAGAGGGCGGGTTGGTCGACGCGCATTTGGCCTCCGCCCGGAATCTTGCTGCCCGTGTCGGCGGCGAGGCACCAGAGGTCCACTGGCTCTCTTTCGGAGCGAGAAACGCTGACCTGCATGCGTTCGGCGCCGCAGTGGCCATGGGCTGCTACGACGATGCCCTCTCTCGGGCGCGGTCGATCAGGGTGCCGCCCTCAACCCTGACCAGCCGCCGGGCTCGCTTCCTCGTGGACCGGGCCCGTGCGGAGATGGAGACCGGGCATCTGGACTCGTCGCTCCGGCACCTCGCCCAGGCCAGGCACGTAGCTCCTGAACAGACCCGTTATTACTCCGGCACCAAAGAAACGATCACCGGGCTGGTGCACCTCAGTCGCCGGACACCTGACAGCCTCGCGTACATGGCCCGCTGGGTCGGAATCTGATGCTCACAGCGCTCACAAGACTGTGAGCGTTCCGCCCTGCGTGAGCCCGCACTCTGGGGTCAGTACCGACCAGAGGCCGAGTGAGGGGCGCATGACGACAGCACACGAGTCACAGCCGAACCACACACCAACGCTGCTGAGCGATCGCCTCACGATGTGGGCGCGTTCCCGGGATGTGGGTGAGCGGGCTGCGGTCGCCGCGCTGATTCATGAGGGTGATGTGTTGTCTCGTGGTGATGTGCGGGACTTGCTGGTGGTGGATTCGGGGAGGGTGGCGTCGTTGGACTGGCCGCGGTTCGAGGGCCAGTACCGTACGGTCCTCGTTCTCGACACCAGTGAGCGGGCGTTTCTGGATCTTGTCGTGGCGGTGGGGTTTCCGCGGTTGGTGCCGTTGTGGCAGGTGGAGAACTTGGGTGAGCGGCGGCTTGTGATCGTGTTGCGTGCGTTGGCGGCGTTGGCTGGGGTGGACACGATTGCGGTGGGTACGCGGGCGTGGTGATGTTCTGCGTGCGGTGCCTGCTGCTGATTCGTGAGGGTCAGCAGTATGACGCGCAGGTGCGTCAGTCCCCGGTCGGCACCCTGTACCGGGCCTACGCCCACGAAGAGTGCCCGACGCCGAGGCCCGCTCGGGTCGTCGTGTCGGCGGAGCGGGTCGCGGTCACGCGCCGGTACTTGGACCACGTCACCACCTGCGTCGACTGCACCTCCGGTCACCTCGGCTGCCCGCCCGGGCGGGAGTTGCGTGCGGCGTGGAAGGCCACGGCCGGACCCGGACCCGACACCGAGACCCGGTAGCCGCGCCGTGAGTCCCCGTACCGAACAGGTCCTGTACGTCCTGATGCTCGCCGCGTTGCTCGGCGCCCCGAGATCCACCAAGGCCGGCTACGACTCCGCCTCCGCCTGCGCGCCCGACCTCTGCCCTGCTCGTGCCCTTGCCGCACCGAGAACGGTGCCCGACGGGGCACCAACCGCTAGACAGACGCCATACTTTGGCCCTGTGCAGAAGCGTCTCGACGGAGGGAGGATGCGCAAGTGCAGCAGGTGGAACCCGTGCTCACTTTTTCAGCTGCTTTGGGTGTTTGGTTGGATTCTCGACTTGTTAATGAAAACGGCCTCTCGGCCGGCTAACGTCGCAGGTCAGCTCCTCTGCTCCCCGCGCACGCGGGGATGGACCCTCGGCGTACTGCGTCTGGAGCTCCATCAGGCTCTGCTCCCCGCGCACGCGGGGATGGACCCTGCGTAAAGCGACCCGGGAAGCCATGCGAGGGCTGCTCCCCGCGCACGCGGGGATGGACCCGTGGGCGCGTGTCGCCACCTCCGCGGTCCACCCTGCTCCCCGCCCCCGCGGGGATCCCATCCGCCAAGTCGCCGCACCGCGACGGCCCACCGAAAGAGCAACCCGGAACCCGAACCGCAGGCACCCCCGAGCCCCACGGACCCCCCCCGCACCCCGCCGACCCCTCACCCCCAAGCCCCCAGGCCCCCAGGCCCCCCTCACCCCCCAGGCAACGTCAGACTCCACCCACCCGGCCGACAGCTCCAGGTCCGCCGCCGAACCGGGCCGGAGGCCACCGCGTCGACGTAGTACCGGAAGTCCGCCCCGGACACGCTCACCACCCGCCCCCGAGCCCTCCGCACCCGCGCCCCCACCCCCGCATCGGCCCACCGCACCTCCACCTCGCACAGTCCGCCCTCGCCCGGCGTCACCCCGACCGACTCGATGACCTCCCCGAGGTCCACCACGGTCCGCCCGTCCACCTCGACCCGCACCCGACCCCGTACCCGGTCCTGACCCCGACCGCGTGCCCGTGCCCCCGGGGTCCCCGCGGCTCCCGCACCCCACGCGCCCGCGCCGCCGCCCCGCACCCGCGTCAGGAGGGCCCGCAGCCGTCCGCCGCCGCCGGCCGCCACCGCGGGCGTCCCGTCGCCGCACGGAATGCGGAGCCCGCCGAGCACCACGCCGTCGCTGTCGTCCACCAGCAGGTCGAGCCGGCGCCCGGCCCCCTCCAGCACCGCGCGCGCCGCGCCGACCGCCTCGGTGGGCACGCCCAGCGACTTGGCGAGCGAGACCTCGTGCCCGATGGGGACGAGGGACAGCACGGTCGTGGACAGCACCCGTTCCCGGTGCAGCAGGGTCACGGTCCGTAGCAGAGCGTGGTCGTCGCCGATCACCACGGGGCGACGATTGCCGCGTCTGGCCAAGGATCGGGCGAATTCTTCGGGGTTGTTCGGCAGGCACACTTTCAGGCCCGCACCCGCGCTGAGCACGTCTTTCGCGATCCGGACCGACTCCCCGTCGTGGCGCCGGGCGACCGGATCGACGAGGACCAGCAGCTGGTCGGAAACCGACACCTCGGTCCTGCCTCGCTTCCTCGGGTAGCATCTTTGTGCAAGAGCCCCTTGCGCTATTGCGCCAGGGGCTTCGTCTATTCCGGGGCACCGGTCCGACGGGTGTGCGGCCGACGAGGGTCGCCGGGGTGTGCGACACGTACGCCCCTGACCCTGGACATGCCCCGCCCGGAAGGGGTGTACGCCTGTGCCCGCACTTGTGCTGCTCGGTGCTCAGTGGGGTGATGAGGGCAAGGGGAAGGCCACCGACCTGCTCGGTGGCTCGGTGGACTACGTGGTGCGCTACCAGGGCGGCAACAACGCCGGCCACACGGTCGTCGTCGGCGACCAGAAGTATGCGCTCCACCTGCTCCCCTCCGGAATCCTCTCACCGGACTGTGTTCCCGTCATCGGCAACGGTGTCGTCGTGGACCCGTCGGTCCTGCTCTCCGAGCTGAGCGGCCTGAACGACCGCGGTGTCGACACGTCCAAGCTGCTGCTCAGCGGAAACGCACACATCATCACGCCGTACAGCGTCACCGTCGACAAGGTCACGGAACGTTTCCTCGGCAAGCGCAAGATCGGCACGACCGGACGCGGCATCGGCCCGACGTACGCGGACAAGATCAACCGCGTGGGCATCCGGGTCCAGGACCTGTACGACGAGTCGATCCTCACCCAGAAGGTGGAGGCGTCGCTCGACTTCAAGAACCAGGTGCTCGCGAAGCTGTACAACCGCCGCGCGATCGCCGTCAGCCAGGTCGTGGAGGAACTGCTCGGCTACGCGGAGCAGATCAAGGGCTACGTCGCCGACACCACGCTGATCCTGAACCAGGCGCTGGACGAGGACAAGGTCGTCCTGTTCGAGGGCGGCCAGGGCACCCTCCTGGACATCGACCACGGCACGTACCCCTTCGTGACCTCGTCCAACCCGACGGCGGGCGGCGCCTGCACGGGTTCCGGTGTGGGTCCGACCCGGATCAGCCGGGTGATCGGCATCCTGAAGGCGTACACCACCCGGGTCGGCGCCGGCCCGTTCCCGACCGAGCTGTTCGACGCGGACGGCGAGGCGCTGCGGCGCATCGGCGGCGAGCGCGGCGTGACCACCGGCCGGGACCGTCGCTGCGGCTGGTTCGACGCGCCGATCGCGCGTTACGCGACCCGGGTCAACGGTCTGACGGACTTCTTCCTCACCAAGCTGGACGTGCTCACCGGCTGGGAGCAGATCCCGGTCTGCGTCGCGTACGAGATCGACGGCAAGCGCGTCGAGGAGCTGCCGTACTCGCAGACGGACTTCCACCACGCGAAGCCGATCTACGAGAACCTGCCCGGGTGGACCGAGGACATCACCGAGGCCAAGACGTTCGCCGACCTGCCGAAGAACGCGCAGGCGTACGTCAAGGCGCTGGAGGAGATGTCGGGCGCTCCGATCTCCGCGATCGGCGTCGGTCCGGGCCGGACCCAGACGATCGAGATCAACTCGTTCCTCTGAGCACGGCCGAGTAGCTGAGCACGGCCGAGTGGCCGTGTAGCTGACGCGCCCCGTGATCGGTCACTGATCGATCATGGGGCGTGTTGCGTTTTCCGGAATAGGCTGGACCGTGCAAGGGGGGCAGCGTTCCAACGGTTCTACGGCTGTTTGCCGAGGTGAGAGCGATGCGTGTGATGCTCCGGGCCACTCTGGACACCGAGAAGACCAATGAGCTCCGGCGCAACGGGAAGCTGTCCGAGATGATCCAGCAGACGATGGACGAGCTGAAGCCCGAGGCGGCGTACTTCCTGCCGATGGGCGGCCGGCGGACCTGTCTGATGGTCCTGGACATGGCGGACAGCTCCGACCTGGTGCCGTTGGGGGAGCCGTTCCTGACGGACCTGGGCGCGGAGGTGGAGGTCCTGCCGATCATGAACGCCGAGGACCTCCAGCGCGGCCTGGGCAAGCTCCACTGACCCCGCCCCGCCCCAGCCCACTCCGCCGCGCCCGTCCCCGCCCCACCGCATCCGTCCGCGCGTCAGTCGTCGTCCGCGGGCGCACCGTCCGCAGGTGCGGGCGCGTCCCGGGAGTCACCGTCCCCGGGCGCGTCCCGGGCGATCCGGTCCAGCGCCGCGGACAACCGCTCGACGGCCCGGACGGTCGCGGCGAACTCCTCGTCGCCGAGCTCCGCGGCCAGCCGCTGCGCCAGCCGCGCGTGCCCGGGGCCGATGAGGGCGACCGCCGCACGTCCCGCCGCGGTGGGCCGCAGCAGCTTGGCGCGCCGGTGGGCCGGGTTGGGCACGTACTCGGCGAGCCCCTGACCGGCGAGCACGTCGGCGACCCGCTGCACGCTCTGCCGGGTGATGCCCATGGCCCGGGCGATGCCGGCGACCGGCAACGGCTCGTGCAGCACCGCGCCCAGCACCTGCCAGCGGGCCGCCGACAGCCCGGCCGGGGCGGCCAGCTCGTCGGAGACGGCGAGGAACTGGCCGTTCAGCCGGAAGACGCCGAGGGCGGTGGCGCTGAGCAGGTCCCGCCGCTCCCGAGTGGTCAGGCCGTCCTCGGGAGTGGTCGGTCCCTCGCGCTCACTCATCGCCGTCGGCCGCGCTGAGCTGCGCGTACGCGGCCGGGTCCGAGTGGTGGAACAGCCGGTACCAGGCGTCCAACAGCTCGCCGTCGAAGACGCCCAGCAGGCCCAGCACCTCACGGGCGAAGGCGACCGGCTCGGTGGGCCCGGCGGTGATCAGCCCGCGGTCGGTGACGGCGTCCCGTTCCGCGTACCGCGCGGCGCCCCCGTAACCGGTCGCCGCCAGGTAGGGGGCCGCGGCGCTGGTGTGCTCGCGGTCGTCGAGGAGCCCGGCGCGGGCGAGCCCGGCGGTGGCGCCGCAGATCGCGGCGACCGGCACTCCCGCGTCGAGGAAGGCGCGGGCCGCCCCGGCGAAGGGGGCGAGTTCGTCGCCGGTGTCCCAGCGGTCGGCGCCCGGGAGGATCAGCAGCGCGGCGTCCGCGGGGTCCAGTGCGTCGAGCGCGAGGTCGGGCTGCACGCGGAGCCCGCCGATGCTGGTGACCGCGGAGCGGGTGGCGCCGACGGTACGGACCTCGTAGCCGCCGCGGGCGAGGAACGCGGTGGCGTGCCCGGTCTCCCAGTCGGCGAACGTGTCGTAGACCGCGAGGTACACGGGCTGGCGGGGGGTGGTCTGCGGACCGGTCATGACGACCTCCAGTTCGGACCGCGCACGATGCGCTGTATGTGAGCATGCTGTCATGACGACAGCATGCTGTCAATTAAGCTCCGGCCGCCACCCGCCCCCGATCACACGCCCACCGGCCCGCCCCCGATCACGCGCCACCCGCCCGCGAAGACGCACCCGCCCGCCCGCGAAGACGCGACCACCCGCCCCCGACCCCGCGGCCACCCGCCCCCGACCCCGCGGCCACTGGACGAACTGTCCGCCCGACGCCCCGAGACCCGTACAAGGCGCCGATACCGTCCCCCGCGCCCCGCCGCCTACGCTCCGGCCATGACCCCTCAGGCACCTCAGGCACCTCAGACGCCCGGCAGCCCCGGAACCCCGCAGCCCGACCCCGCGAAGGGCGCCGCCGTGAAGGCCGCCGACCGCGCGCACGTGTTCCACTCCTGGTCGGCGCAGGAACTCATCGACCCGCTCGCCGTCGCGGGCGCCCGGGGTGCGCACTTCTGGGACTACGAGGGCAACCGCTACCTCGACTTCACCAGCGGACTCGTCTTCACCAACATCGGCTACCAGCACCCCCGGGTGGTCGCCGCGATCCAGGAGCAGGCCGCCCGGCTCACCACCTTCGCCCCCGCCTTCGCCGTCGAGGCCCGCTCCGAGGCGGCCCGCCTCATCGCCGAGCGCACCCCCGGCGACCTGGACCGGATCTTCTTCACCAACGGCGGCGCCGAAGCCGTCGAGAACGCCGTCCGGATGGCCCGGCTGCACACCGGGCGCCCCAAGGTGCTCTCCGCGTACCGCTCGTACCACGGGGCCACCGCCGCGGCGATCAACCTCACCGGCGACCCGCGCCGTTGGCCCTCCGACAACGGTTCCGCCGGTGTCGTCCGCTTCTGGGCGCCCTTCCTCTACCGCTCCCCGTTCCACTCCGAGACCGAGGAGCAGGAGCGCGACCGCGCCCTCGCGCACCTCGCGGACACCCTCGCCTTCGAGGGTCCGGGCACCGTCGCCGCGATCGTCCTGGAGACGATCCCCGGCACCGCCGGCATCATGACCCCGCCGCCCGGCTACCTCGCCGGCGTGCGCGCCCTGTGCGACGAGTACGGGGTCGTGCTCGTCCTCGACGAGGTCATGGCCGGCTTCGCCCGCACCGGGAAGTGGTTCGCCGCGGAACACTTCGACGTCGTCCCCGACCTGCTGACCTTCGCCAAGGGCGTCAACTCCGGTTACGTACCCCTCGGCGGCGTCGCCATCTCGCCCGAGATCGCCGACACCTTCGCCCGCCGCCCCTACCCCGGCGGCCTCACCTACTCCGGCCATCCGCTGGCCTGCGCGGCGGCCGTCGCCACCATCGAGGTCATGGAGGACGAGGACGTCGTCGGCAGCGCCGCCCGGCTCGGCCGCGAGGTGCTCGGTCCCGGACTCGCCGAGCTCGCCGCCCGCCACCCCAGCGTCGGCGAAGTGCGCGGCACCGGCGCCTTCTGGGCCCTCGAACTGGTCCGGGACCGCGCCACCCGCGAACCGCTCGTCCCCTACAACGCGACCGGCGAGGCGAACGCCCCCATGGCCGCGTTCGGCGCCGCCGCCAAACGCCACGGACTGTGGCCGTTCATCAACATGAACCGCACCCACGTCGTGCCGCCCTGCAACCTCACCGACGAGGAGGCCGCGGAGGGGCTCGCCGCGCTGGACGCCGCGCTGACGGTCGCCGACGAGCACACGGCGTGACCCCCGGCTGAGCACCCGGCGAGTGTTCCACGACGGCGAACTCCGACGGATCGCCGTTGCCGTGGGAGCAGGAAGGCCAAACTGTTCCCCGGCGCGGCCGATGTCCATACGATCGAGCCCTGCCGACGCTCAGGAAGGGGCGCGATGCAGGCTTCGGAGTTATCCGGTTGGGCACTGCAAGTACTGACCGGAGGGGTGTCGGCCTCGCCGGAGCTGACCGGGGCAGTGCGCGAACTGGTCTGGGGGCAACTCGGGCGAAGCGCTCTGGGGGCCTCGGCACTGGCCCGCCTGCACGAGCAGCCAGGCGAGGGATCAGCAAGCATCGTCGGCTCCGTGCTGACCGATGAATTGCGGGCCGATCCGAGGTTCGCCGAACGGCTGCGCAACGCCCTGGAGCCGCTCTCCAGCTCCCCGGCGCGTGACGCCTCCCAGGGCATCACCACAGCTCCGCCGCCTCCGGTCCTCCCTCCCCAGCCGACCGCATCCGTACCTCCGGCCGCTCCCGATCCGGGCGAGGTGTGGAAGGCATGGCTCTTGGGGGTCCCGCAGTTCCTCCTGGCCTACGTCGTCCTCTCCGTCATTTCGCGACTGTCCTGGTCGCCCGCACTGCAAATCGTCATCATCGTCGCCTCCGCTGGACTGACCGCGTACGGAGTCCGGCTCGTGTACCACCTCCTGCGCCGGGCACGCAGTACGTCACTCGTCGTCGCCATGGTGCTCAACGCGCTCGTGCTGCTCATTTGGGTTCGAGGACTGCTGGGCTTCATGGGGGCGTAGGTCGCCCGAGACGCCATGTGCGGGCCGTCTCACCGCCCTGCCGTGCACTGGTTGTTCGGGTACGACGTCTCCCCGGGACCACCTTCGATGACGATCGATCGAGTTTCCCCGTCACCGGACAGAGGGTTCCCCGGGAGCCCCAGGGCCCGCCGACCGCGTAGGGTTACCTCCGCTCGTCAGAGCGATTTCGCACCCGTCACGCGGGGGAGGGACGCGCACATGTCCGGCACGGGAACCGGTAGCAGCGACGGTACGAGAGGTCACGGCACCGGGACGAACGCCGCCGTGACCAGGAGCACGCTGCGCCAACAGATCGCGGACGCCCTGAGGGACGAGGTCCTCGCGGGCCGCCTCCAACCGGGGCAGGAGTTCACCGTCAAGGAGATCGCCGAGCAGTACGGGGTGTCCGCGACCCCGGTGCGCGAAGCGCTCGTCGACCTGTCCGCGCAAGGGCTCCTCGACGCCGTCCAGCACCGCGGCTTCCAGGTGCACGAGTACTCGTTCGCGGACTTCCGCGGCATGGTCGAGGCCCGTGCCCTCGTCACCGACGCCCTCTTCCGCGGGCTGACCGGCGCCGCCTGGAGCGCCGAGGTCGAGGAAGCGCTGTGCGGGGTGCGCCGCCGCGGCGAGGAGGCCGGGCGGGCCGCGCTCGCCGGCGACCTCAACGTCCTCATCGGCTACGACCTGAGGTTCTGGCGCGAACTCGGCGCCATCTTCGGCAATCCGTACCTCACCGACTTCCTGCACCGGCTGCGCGTGCAGTCCTGGAGCTGCGCGGTGCCGCTGCTGCGCCGCGAGGGGGAGTTGGCGGGCAGGCTGTGGGCCGCGCACACCGACCTGGTGGACGCGCTGGCCGGACGGGACCAGGCGACCTCCCGTGCGCTCTTCGCCGCGTACAACGCCCATGCGCTGGAGCTGATCGAGTCGCTGGCCGCCGGGCCGCCGCCGTCCTCCTGAGCACCGGCTCCTGCCGACCGGGAGCCGGAACGGCCCGTGCGCATTACCCTTCCGATGACCAGGGTGCGCACCGCACGGTGCGTCCCGAGCCGCCCTGTCCGCCGGAAAATGCAAGGAGAGCCCACCCTTGGCCTGTGACCTCTGGCTGGTCCCGCTCGTCGACGTGCTCTGCCACAGCCCCGACAACCCCTTCGCCGAGGAACTCGCGCTCTACGACCGGACACTGGCCGAGGCGGGGCTCCCCCCGGTACCGGTGTACGCGT
This sequence comes from Streptomyces sp. NPDC127068, assembly GCF_042724695.1. Lineage (NCBI taxonomy): Bacteria > Bacillati > Actinomycetota > Actinomycetes > Kitasatosporales > Streptomycetaceae > Streptomyces > Streptomyces sp. NPDC127068. Next base: position 87,109 of record NZ_JBHXEN010000017.1, read on the forward strand.
ACATGCCGGGGTTGTCCGGGGACGTCGCCCCCGTCGCCGGATTCGACTACGACGCCCTGCACTTCCTGCGCCGGGCCTACCTGCTCCAGCTGTGCGGGCTGGCGGTGACCCCCGTGGACGCGCTGGGGGGCGACTACGAACAACTCCTGGAGATGTTCGAGGCGACCGCCCAACAGTCGCACCTCGTCTGGCACTACGACCACGCCGGCGCCTACGTCCCGCTGGACTTCCCGCAGCCGCTGTCCAACGACGAACTCCTCGCCGGCGGCGGGCCGTTGGGCTCCGCCCAGGGCCTGCTGCGGGATCTGGAGTACGTGGCCCCGGCCATCGGCATCGACCCGCGCAACCCGCCCCTGGCCCCGCTGCCCCCGGCCGGCCCCACCGCGCTGGAGGAGCCCGCCGCGCCGGCGCCCCTCGACGACAACCCCTTCGCCCGGGAACGCCACGTGTGGCTCGGCCTGCACGCCGCGGCCACCCGTAGCCTCGCCCAGGGCTCGATGATCATCTTCAGTTAGCGGATGTCGTGGTCCGGGTGCTCCCGGTCGTACCGGCCCCGGGCCTCGGCGATGACCCCGCGATGGGTGAGCGACCAGTCGGCGAGCGCCTTGACCAGGTGGGTCAGGCTCGCCCCGGTCTCCGTCAGGCGGTAGTCCACCTGCGCCGGAACGGTCGCGTGCACGGTGCGGACGACCAGCCCGTCCCGCTCCAGCCGCCGTACGGTCAGGGTGAGCATCCGCTGCGAGATGCCGTCGATCGCCCGCTGGAGCTCCCTGAACCGGCGTACGCCCTGGGCGAGTTCGACGACCACCAGGACCGACCACTTGTCGCCGACGCGGTCCAGTACGTCGCGGATGCCGCAGTCCTGGTGCTCCTCGCGCCCGCAGGGTTCGAGGGGCGCGGTGGTTACTCCGGTGTGCGTGGGTGACATCGAACTGCCTCCTTGTGGGCGGTGGACGGGCGCAGCAGGATCGACCGCAGTTACCGAAGAGAACCACGACGGAGGGCTGCGCGCACATGATTCTGGTGACCGGGGCGAACGGGAACCTGGGCTCGGCCGTGCTGGCCTCGCTGAAGCAGCGCGGGGCGACCGCCACGGGGGGCAGTCGCACTCCGGGGGCGGGGATGCGGCGCCTCGACTTCGACGACCCCGCGGGCCTCGACCTCGTCGGGGTGGACACGCTGGTCCTGGTCTCCGCCGGGTACGCGGAGGACGACCGGGTCGTACGCAGGCACCGGGCCGTCCTGGACGCCGCGGTGCGCGACGGGGTGCGGCACGTCGTCTACACGAGCCTGACCGGTGCGGGCGACCACCTGGGCTTCGCGCTGGCCCACCGGGTGACCGAACGGCTGCTGCGGGCCAGCGGCCTGTCGTGGACCGTGCTGCGCAACGGGCTGTACGCCGAACTGTTCGGTGCGCTGCTGACGTGGTCCGTGGACGGGGCGCTGAACTCGCCCTTCGGGGACGGTGCGTTGGCCGCGGTCGTCCGCGGGGACCTCGCGGAGGCGGCGGCGGTCGTCGCGGCGGCGCCCGGGTCGCACGGGGGGCGCACCTACGAGCTCGTCGGGGCGCCCGTTACCGCTGCGGATGTCGCCGCGCGGCTTGGGGTGCCCCTCCGGGACGTCGACCTGGAGGCGTACCGGGGTGGGCTCCTCTCCGCGGAGGGGTTGTTGCCGTTCCAGCCGCCGATGCTGGTGTCTTTGGCGACGGCCGTCCGGCACGGGTTCCTCGCGGGTACGGCGCCGGACCTCGCGTCCCTCCTCGGCCGCGCCCCGCACAGCCCCCTCCCCGCGGTGGTCGCGTGCGCTGTGCCTTCGCGCAGTTCCCCGCGCCCCTGATCAGGTCCGTGGTCCCCTGCGGGTGCGTGGTGGGTCACCCGCGCAGTTCCCCGCGCCCCTTCCGGTGCGTCCTGCTCGGCGTGCGCTGTCCCGCACGGGTCCGCTGTGGGATTGCGCAGTTCCCCGCGCCCCTGACGGGGCCCGTCCTGCTCGGGGTGCGCTGCGGGATTGCGCGACCGGTCCGCCGAGCAGAGCGCCCCGATAGGGGCGCGGGGAACTGCGCGAATCCGGGTCGCACGGCGCGGGACAGCGCACCCCGAGCGGGTCGCACCCGATCAGGGGCGCGGGGAACTGCGCAAAACCACCGCGCACCCGCACCGAGCAGCGCACCCCGAGCAGGACGCACCGGATCAGGGGCGCACCGAGCAGCGCACCCCGAGCGGGACGCACTGGAAGGGGTCGCGGGGAACTGCGCGGGACCAAGCCTCAGCGAGGCTCGGGAGGCCGCTGCCGAGGCATGTTGGGCCGCGCCCCAGCGGACGGATGCGCAAGAGCAACCCTCTGCACGGGGGCGTCCCCCCGGACGCCCCCACCCGCGGAACCCACCTGGAGCCCCAACGGCGCGGGCCCCCCACGAAACTCCACCATCCAGTCCGCGGTCTCGACCCGCACCAGCTCCAACACGTCGTCGGAGAACCGCCGCAACACCCCGAGGCACCGCTCGACCGCCTCCGAGGCGGTCCCCTCCGCCGGCCCGAGCACCTCCCGCACGCACTCGGACGCCCAGTCGAACTGGAGCACCTGGAGCCTGCGCTGCACCGCCTGCGCGGTGGCCACGTCCCGCATCCACCCGGAGGTCAGCCCGAAGAACCGGTCGCACCCGACGCACGCGACGGAGAGCAGCAGCGCCAGGTACCCCCACCGGGCGACCGGGCCCCCCGTCCCCGCGGGGTCGGCCAGCGGCAGCACCACGCCGATCAGCGCCAGCGCAGCCGCACCGCCCCGCAGCGCCCGCGCACCGCGCCGTTTCCACACCCGGTCCGCGAGGTACCACTCGGCCATGTCGAGCGCCCCGCGCTCCACCCACTGGTACAGCTCGTCGAGCCGGTCCGCGGGGTCGCCCCAGTCCCCGTGCGGAAGCCGCCGTCCCACCAGATCGCCCGGCCGCAGGCCCCTGCCCCCGCCGCGGTCGTCCGGGGTGTTCCCCTCGGACGTCCCCTCGGGCTGCATCTCCGGCTGGCTCACCCGGCACTCCCCTTGTTCCCTCGTCCGTCGCGGTCCCTGCCCGTGTGCGCGCGTTCCCGGGCCCACGCGTCCCGTGCTCGGGTGTCCGCGGGTCGCCCGCGTGTTCGTACCGGCCGTCGGCGGTGCCCGGCCGCCCTCGGACGTCACGTGTGCGCGAGGTGACCGTACGTGACGCGGGTGGGGTGTTCCGCGCACCCGGTCGGCCCCCTGCCTACCGCCCCAAGGGTGGTTTACGGGCACCTGTTCACGGGATACGCGCTTCGGGGAGCCGCCCGGTCGGATATGGGCGGGGCGGCCGTGTCACCCGAAAGAGTGCTGGGGCGAGTGGCCCCCGGAGCACGTAGGCTCGTGCCAGGCGGGCGAAACCGCCCGATCGTCGTACCGTCGTCCGCCGATGCACCAGGTGTCGGCAACAGGAGCTGATCGTGATTCCCGGTGGTGGCCAGCCCAACATGCAGCAGCTGCTCCAGCAGGCCCAGAAGATGCAGCAGGACCTCGCCCGGGCCCAGGAGGAACTGGGGCGGACCGAGGTCGAGGGCCAGGCGGGCGGCGGCCTCGTCCGGGCCACGGTGAACGGTTCCGGGGAGCTGCGCGGCCTCGTCATCGACCCCAAGGCCGTCGACCCGGACGACACGGAGACCCTCGCCGACCTGGTGGTCGCGGCGGTCCAGGCCGCGGGCGAGAACGCCCAGCGGCTCCAGCAGGAGAAGCTCGGCCCGTTGGCCCAGGGCCTCGGCGGCGGAGGCATCCCCGGCCTGCCCTTCTAGGACGCGAGGAGGCCGGGAGCTTCTGCGGCGGCCCGCGGACAACTACGGTGATGACCGGAGGAACGCGGGCCGCACCCGGCTCGTGTCCACCACCGAGCGCACGGCCCCGGACGGGGCCGGCACGTGGGAAAGGCTGATCCGTTGTACGAAGGCGTGGTCCAGGACCTCATCGACGAGTTGGGCAGGCTGCCCGGCGTCGGTCCCAAGAGCGCGCAGCGGATCGCCTTCCACATCCTCCAGGCGGAGCCGACGGACGTCCGTCGGCTGGCGCAGGCGCTGATGGAAGTGAAGGCGAAGGTTCGTTTCTGCTCCGTCTGCGGCAATGTGGCGCAGGAGGAGCAGTGCGGCATCTGCCGTGATCCCCGCCGGGACCTGTCCGTGATCTGCGTGGTCGAGGAACCCAAGGACGTCGTGGCGATCGAACGGACCCGGGAGTTCCGGGGCCGCTACCACGTACTGGGCGGCGCGATCAGCCCGATCGAGGGCGTCGGCCCCGACGACCTGCGCATCCGGGAGCTGCTGGCCCGCCTCGCGGACGGTTCGGTCACCGAGCTGATCCTGGCGACCGATCCCAACCTGGAGGGCGAGGCCACGGCCACGTACCTCGCGCGCATGATCAAACCCATGGGGCTACGGGTCACCCGGCTGGCGAGTGGCCTTCCCGTGGGCGGAGACCTGGAATATGCGGACGAGGTGACTCTGGGCCGCGCCTTTGAGGGGAGACGACTCCTAGATGTCTGATGTGACGTTGCACTCGACGACGCAGGACCCGGATGACTTCGCGGTCCAGATCTCCGACCAGATCGCGAGTTTCCTGGTCGCGGTCACCGAGGTCGCGAAGGGGGACGAGCCGGACTCAGCGGTGCCGTTCCTGCTCCTGGAGGTCTCCCAGTTGCTCCTGGCCGGGGGACGGCTCGGGGCGCACGAGGACATCGTCCCCGACGAGCGGTACGAGCCGGACCTCGGTCCGGAGCCGGACGTGGACGAGCTGCGGGAGCGGCTCGCGGTGCTGCTCGCGCCGATCGACGTCTACTCGGAGGTCTTCGACCCGTACGAGCCGCGCAAGGCGCCGGTGCCGTGCCGGATCTCCGACGACCTGGCGGACGTCATGGCGGACCTGCGGCACGGCATGGCCCACTACCGGGCGGGGCGCACCACCGAGGCGCTGTGGTGGTGGCAGTTCTCGTACTTCTCCAACTGGGGGTCGACGGCGTCCGGTGCGCTGCGGGCGCTCCAGTCGTTGGTGGCCCACGTGCGGCTGGGGCAGCCGCTCCAGGAGCTGGACGGGCTCGACACGGACCAGGACCTCGGTGACGAGGTGCTCGCCGAGGAGGCGGGGCGCGTCATGACGGAGGAGATCGCGCACCCGCTGGGGCTGCGCAGCCCCAGCTGAGCCGGTGCGGGCGGGGTCGGTGCGGGGTGTGAGGCGCCCCACTTTGCGCGTGCGGGGGGAGCCGGGTGGGCAGGTGACGTGCTGATCACCCTGTGGTCTCCGCGTCTCAGGATGCGATCCGACCGGGGTGATTCACCCCTGCTAGTTAAACTGTCCTGCACCCCCCAACTGACCGATCCGGTCGCCACCAGGCGGACCCACCGGACCGAGCGAGGAGCGTACGCAAGTGGGCCTTGTCGTGCAGAAGTACGGAGGTTCCTCCGTAGCCGATGCCGAAGGCATCAAGCGCGTCGCCAAGCGGATCGTCGAGGCCAAGCAGAGCGGCAACCAGGTGGTTGTCGTGGTCTCCGCGATGGGCGACACGACGGACGAGCTGATCGATCTCGCGGAGCAGGTGTCGCCGATGCCCGCCGGGCGCGAGTTCGACATGCTGCTGACCGCCGGGGAGCGCATCTCCATGGCGCTCCTGGCGATGGCGATCAAGAACCTGGGTCACGAGGCCCAGTCGTTCACCGGGAGCCAGGCCGGCGTCATCACCGACTCCGTCCACAACAAGGCCCGCATCATCGACGTCACCCCGGGCCGCATCCGGACGGCGCTGGACGAGGGCAACATCGCCATCGTCGCCGGTTTCCAGGGCGTCTCGGCGGACAAGAAGGACATCACCACGCTCGGTCGGGGCGGTTCGGACACCACGGCCGTGGCGCTCGCCGCGGCCCTGGAGGCCGAGGTCTGCGAGATCTACACGGACGTGGACGGTGTCTTCACCGCCGACCCGCGCGTCGTGAAGAAGGCCCGCAAGATCGACTCGATCTCCTTCGAGGACATGCTGGAGCTGGCCAGCTCGGGCTCGAAGGTGCTGCTCCACCGCTGTGTGGAGTACGCCCGCCGTTACAACATCCCGATCCACGTCCGTTCGTCCTTCTCCGGACTCCAAGGCACCTGGGTCAGCAACAACGAACCACACCCTGGCAAGGGGGAGCGCAACGTGGAGCAGGCCATCATCTCCGGTGTCGCCCATGACACCTCAGAGGCGAAGATCACCGTCGTCGGGGTGCCCGACAAGCCGGGCGAGGCGGCTGCGATCTTCCGTGCCGTCGCCGACGCCGAGATCAACATCGACATGATCGTGCAGAACGTGTCGGCCGCGTCCACCGGTCTGACGGACATCTCCTTCACCCTCCCGATGGCGGAGGGCCGCAAGGCGATCGACGCGCTGGAGTCCACCAAGGCCGGCGTCGGCTTCGACTCCCTGCGCTACGACGACCAGGTCGCGAAGATCTCCCTGGTCGGCGCCGGGATGAAGACCAACCCGGGGGTCACGGCCGCGTTCTTCGAGGCGCTGAGCGACGCCGGAGTGAACATCGAGCTGATCTCGACCTCCGAGATCCGCATCTCGGTGGTCACCCGCGCCGATGACGTCAAGGAGGCCGTCCGGGCCGTGCACACCGCCTTCGGTCTCGACTCCGACTCGGACGAAGCGGTCGTCTACGGGGGCACCGGGCGATGACCGGCCGTCCGACGCTCGCGGTCGTGGGGGCGACCGGGATCGTCGGCTCGGTCATGCTCCAGATCCTGTCCCAACACGCGGACGTCTGGGGCGAGATCCGTCTGCTCGCCTCACCGCGCTCGGCCGGCCGCAAGCTGGCCGTGCGCGGCGAGGAGGTCGAGGTGCTGGCGCTCACCGAGGAGGCCCTCGACGGGGTGGACGTCGCGGTGTTCGACGTGCCCGACGAGGTCGCCGCCCGCTGGGCGCCGATCGCCGCCGCCAAGGGCGCGGTGGTCGTCGACAACTCGGCGGCCTTCCGCATGGACCCGGACGTCCCGCTGGTCGTCCCCGAGGTCAACCCGCACGCCGTGCGGGTCCGTCCGCGCGGCATCGTGGCCACCCCCAACTGCACCACCCTGTCGATGATCGTCGCGATCGGTGCGCTGCACGCCGAGTTCGGCCTGCGCGAGCTGATCGTCTCCGCCTACCAGGCGGCCAGCGGTGCGGGCCGCGCGGGCGTCGAGACGCTGCGCGAGCAGATCGCCCTGGTCGCCGGCACCGAACTGGGCACGGCACCCGGCGACGTCCGCCGCGCGGTCGGGGAGCGCACCGGACCGTTCCCCGAGCCGGTCGCCCTGAACGTCGTCCCGTGGGCGGGTTCGCTGCGGGACGGGGGCTGGTCCTCGGAGGAGATGAAGGTGCGGGAGGAGTCCCGCAAGATCCTCGACCTGCCGCAGCTCAAGGTCACCGCGACCTGCGTACGGGTTCCGGTGGTCACCACGCACGCCCTGACGGTGCACGCCCGCTTCGAGGACGAGGTCACCGTGGACCGGGCCCGGGAGATCCTGGCGACCGCGCCGGGCGTGGTCCTTTTCGACGACCCCGGGGCCGGCGAGTTCCCGACGCCCGTCGACGTCGTCGGCACGGACCCCACCTGGGTGGGACGCGTCCGCCGCAACCTCGACGACCCGGCCGCCCTGGAGCTCTTCGTCTGCGGGGACAACCTGCGCAAGGGTGCCGCGCTCAACACCGTCCAGATCGCCGAACTCGTCGCGGCCGGCCTGACCTGACACCGGGTCGCTCCCCCCGCTGCGCGGCCCCGGGCGATCCCACGCGGAGCCCAAAACCATCCAAGGCACGACCGGTCAGAAAAAATCACACCTGTTCAAGCCCGATTTCATTTGTAGGATCACCGTAAGTCTCACAGGACCACCACGGCTCACCGGATCTCCTCCCCCGCGGCGCGCAACCAAGCGCACCGCGGTCCGCGTCTTCGCGCGTACGCCCTCGGGGGCGTCAGGGCCTACCAGGTGGGCGCGGGGGGCGCGGACAAATCGGGGTCAAGGGAAGAGCTGGTACGCATGTGGGCAGATGACGCCATGTCAGACGGAGTGCCCGGAAACAATCCGAGGCCCGGTGCGTACAACCCTCACCCGGGGGAGCGTGTCCAACTGGCGTGGCAGAGGTACTCGATTTCACAGCGGTCCAGGTTCGCGGCAGTGTCCTGCGGCCGTCCCGGCGCCCCCGCGCGGTCGCCGCGCCCGGCGGCATGCCGGTGATCGCGCCCGTGCCCGCGACCCGTCCCACGCCGGTGTCCTCCCCGCGCCAAGGCGCCGAGGACGTACCCGCGGAGGGCACGACCGTTGACCACCTCACCGAGACCTACCGCGCGCACTACCGCTCGCTGCTCGGCCTCGCCGCCCTGCTCCTCGACGACACCGCCTCCTGCGAGGACGTCGTCCAGGAGGCCTTCATCCGCGTGCACTCCGCACGCAAGCGCGTCCGCGACCCGGAGAAGACCCTCGCGTACCTGCGCCAGACGGTTGTGAACCTCTCCCGCTCCGCGCTGCGCCGCCGCATACTCGGCCTGAAGCTGCTCTCGAAGCCGATGCCGGACATGGCGAGCGCGGAGGAGGGCGCGTACGACCTGCTGGAGCGCGACGCCCTGATCCAGGCGATGAAGGGCCTCCAGCGCCGTCAGCGCGAGGTCCTCGTCCTGCGGTACTTCGCGGACATGACCGAGGTCCAGGTCGCCGAGACGCTCGGTGTCTCCCTCGGTTCGGTGAAGGCGTACGGGTCCCGGGGGATAGCCGCCCTACGGGTCGCCATGGGGGCCAAGAAGTGAGCGGCGAACGCCGGGGCCACGACGGCCCGCCCGCCGAGTCGTCGCGCGCCGACCGGCCGGACGACGTGAACGGCGGCGGCGGTCGGGCCCGGAACGAGAACGAGCGAGACGCTGGGAACGCAACTGTGAACGACAGCCCCTCCACCGGGCCCGACGACGGCTCGTCGACTCCGGACCGGGCGGCCGGCACCGGCGGTCCGGACACCGGCTGTACGGACGGCGCATCCGAGGCCCCGCGCCCCGGAGCCACCGACACCACCGACCGCGCCGACACCACCGGCAGCACTGACAGCACCAGCCGCACGGACCTCATGGACCTCACGCACCGCCCCGGCGACGCCGGCAGCGGCAGCGACGAGTTCGACCTGCGGGCGCTGCTGCACGGGAGCGTCGGGGACCTGGAGCCCACCGACGGCAGCCTGGACCGCCTGCGCCGCGCCGTCCCGGCCCGCCGCGCCCGCAAGCGGCAGGCCGTCGTCGGGGTCGCCGCGGCGGCCGTCCTGATCGGCACGGCGGTCCCCGCACTCGTCCACGTGGCGAACTCGCCGAACTCCACGGACACCACCGTGTCGCACGTCGGACACGGCCAGCAGACCCGCGGCAGCGACGGCGTCGAGTCGGAGAAGAAGACGAGCACCCCGTCCCGGTCGGGCAGCCGGGAGCCGTCCGGCAAGCCGAGCCGTACCGAGAAGGGCGAGCGCAAGGGCGGCCCGGGCGAGCCGGTCCAGGGCGCGACCACCGGCGGGGCCACCACCGGCGGCGGCCCCGGCGGCGCGACCAGCGGCGGCGACCCCACCGGTTCCGGCCCGGGCACCGACCCCGGTACCGGTTCCGACAACGCCTCCTCGCCCAGCTGCGGTCCCACCGACCTGGGCTCGGCCGGCGCCAACGTCGGAGCCCCGGGCCCCGACGGGTCCGTCTACGGGTCCTTCCGGGTGGCCAACGTCTCCGCCGGCAACTGCACGGTCGACGGCGGCGGCAGCGTCGTCGTCGCCGCCCAGGGCGCGGCCGACTCGACGCAGGTCGGCTCGCTCACCCACACCTCCGGGGACGCCGCGACGGGCCTGCCGGCGCCGTCCTCCGAACCGGCGCAGCTGATCCTGAAGCCGGGCATGGCCTACGAGGTGCGCTTCGCCTGGGTGCCGTCCGCGTCCTGCCCCACCGAGGGCGGCGGCAGCACCGGCGGCCCGTCCCCCGACCCGTCGACCTCCTCGGGAACCACGTCCGGGGCCGGTGGCGGCGGGGAGTCGGAGACGGGCGGCGGCGCCGCGCCGCAGCTCGGCGGCCAGGAGGGCGTTCCGGTGGAGGGCAGTGTCGCGGTCTCCCACACGGCGGAGCCCGGCGCCCCCTCGGCCTCGACGACGATCCCCGACGCCTGCGCGGGAACGGTGTACTACACGGGAGCCCTGCCCGCCTCCTGAACCGCACCCGCTTCCGGTACGGAGTCCGGGGCGGTGAGCCCGAGGGCCACGTCCCGGGCCGCCTCGGTCTCCCGGCGCAGCAGCCGGAACCACATGAAGACCACGAACCCGGCGAAGACGAACCACTCGCCGGTGTACCCGAGGTTCTGGAACGCCTTCAGGTCGAGTCCGGTGTTCTGGGGGGCCGTCGCGGGCACGGCGGTCATCCCGGAGTCGGCCGGATCGAGGGTCACCCAGGCGTTCTGGACCTCGTACGGGACGAGGTTCACCAGCGTCGCCGCGCTGATCATCCCGACCTGCCCTGCCGGCAGTCCGCCCGCGGTGCGGGCCCCGTCGCTGCCCGGGCTCTCGGACGCCTGGAGCGCCCCGGTGACGGTCACCTCGCCGTCCGGCAGGGCGGGCACCTTCGAGGGCTCCGGCTCGCCGGGCAGCCAGCCGCGGACCACCGGGAGCGCGGGTCCTTCGCCGGCGCGCAGCAGCCCCAGCACGTAGTGGCCGCTCGTCCCGTCCAGCTTGCGTTCCGGGACGAGGAACTGTTCGACGTACCGGCCGGTCGTGCTCGCGCGCGCCCCGGACGTCTCCTTGGTGACGGGGAGCAGCTCGGCGAGCGGGCGGGCCGCGGCGCGGGACTCGGAGTCGGAGCGTTCGCTCGCCGTCCGGTGGTCCTCGACCCGGTCCTCGAACCTGCCCAGCTGCCAGGAGCCCATGAACAGGCAGAACGGGATCGCCAGCACGACGAAGAGGTTGATCCCCCACCAGCGCGGAGTCAGCAGAAACCGGTACACCCGTCCCACGGTACGGGGGCCCGGCGCCCGCCCCCGCACAGGGGTCGCCCCCGGGGCGCCGGCCCGTGCGTCCGGCGCCCCCCAGAGGGCCTACGGGCGCAGGTGGGCCCGGGCGAAGTCCAGTTCGAGACCGACCTGCTTGACGCGTTCGTCGACGACGAGGGACCCGTGGCCGGCGTCGTAGCGGTAGACCTCGTGGACCGCGTCGCGGGCCCGCAGCCGGTCGACGTAGTTGTCGACCTGCCGGATCGGGCACCGCGGGTCGTTGACGCCGGCGGACACGTACACCGGGGCCTTCACCGCGTCGACGTAGGTGAGCGGGGAGGAGGCGGCGAACCGCTCCGGCACCTCTTCGGGGGTGCCGCCCAGCAGGGTCCGGTCCATGGCCTTCAGCGCCTCCATCTCGTCGTGGTAGGCGGTGACGTAGTCCGCGACGGGCACCGCGGCGATCCCCACCGACCAGGCGTCGGGCTGGGTGCCGAGTCCGAGCAGGGTGAGGTAGCCGCCCCAGGAGCCGCCGGTGAGGACGAGCCGGTCGGGGTCCGCGAGCCCGGAGGCCACGGCCCACTCGCGGACCGCGGCGACGTCCTCCAGCTCGATCAGTCCGACCCGGTGCTTCAGGGCGTCCGTCCACTCCCGTCCGTAACCGGTGGAACCCCGGTAGTTGACCCGGACCACCGCGTACCCGTGGTCGACCCAGGCGGCCGGCGCCGCGGCGAAGGCGTCGCTGTCGTGCCAGGTCGGGCCGCCGTGGATGTCGAAGACGGTGGGCAGCGGGCCGGTGGCCCCCGCCGGCTTCTGCACCAGGGCGTGGATGCGTCCGCCGGGCCCCTCCACCCACACGTCCTCGACCGGTACGGAGGCCGGGGCCCGCAGGCCCGGCGGGTCGAGGACCACCGCACCGGACGTGGAGCGCACGGCCTGCGGTTCGGCGGCCGACGACCACAGGTACTCGACGCTCCCGTCCGGCCGGGCGGTGGCCCCGGAGACCGTGCCGCGCGGGGTCGCGATGCGCTCCAGGGCGCCGGTGCCCAGGTCGTAGCGCCACAGGTCGCTGCGGGCCTCGAAGCCGTGCACGACGAGCAGCGCGGACCCGTCCGGGTACCACTCGGCGGACACGTCACCGGGCAGGTCGAGCGACAGGTCGTGCTCCCGGCCGGTGGCCACGTCCCACACCATCGGCTCCCAGCGGCCCCGCCGCTGGTGGCCCACGAGCAGTCGGGTGTCCCCGGTGACGGGCGCGAACCCGAGCACTTCGAGGCCCAGCTCCTCGGTGCCGCCCGCGGTGTCGTCCAGTTCGGCGACGGTGGTGCCGTCCGGCCGGATCACCCGCAGCGCCGCGTGCATGGCGTCACCGTGTTCGGTGTGCTCGACGGCGATCAGCGTCCCGTCGTACGAGAGGTCCCCGACCCCCGCGGACTGGCGGTGCCGGTACACCTCGACCGGGGTGCCGTCCGCGCCCACCACGTGGATCGTGGAGCCGTCGTCGTCGGTGGAGCGGCCCACGACGACCGGCCCGCCGGCCCGCCCGATCGCGAGGCCCGCCGGGTAGGAGGCGTCGAGTCCGGGGACCGCGGGGGCGTCGGGCCCGGTGTGCCCCTCGGGGTGTCCGGCGAACGGCTGCCGCCGCCAGATCCCGAACTCGTCCCCGTCCTTGTCGTCGAACCACCAGATCCACTCGCCGTCGGGCGACAGCGCCCCGTCGGTCGTCCCGTTGGCCCGCTCGGTGACCTTGCGCTGCGACCCGGAGTCCCGGTCCCAGGCGTACAGCTCGAACGTCCCGGTGGCGTTCGAGGCGAACAGTGACCGCTGCGGAGCATCCTCGGCCCACTCGGGCAGCGAAACCCGGGCCGCCCGGAACCGCTTCTCCCAGTCGGGCATCGAAACGCCCACGTCCATGGCCCTGCCGCTCTCACTCATGCCCCCATCCAACCCGATCGCGCTCCGGACGGGTTCGGGGAGCGCCTTTCCCCGGGCGCGCGACGGCCCGGGAACCGGCGCCGGCCGGAACCGGGTTGCGTAGGATATGGCCCACGGGTACGACCAGTTGGTGTCACTCACGGGCGGGGGCCGCGATGGGGGAAGCTGGGGGAACTCGCCTCGACCGGGCCGTGGCCGAGGACGCGGTCCGTATTCGTGAGGTGCTGCACCTTCTGGGGCAGGCCGTCCGGATGAGCCGGGACGGGTTCACGGAGCAGGAACTCGATGTCCTGGATCGCCTGCGCGCCATTCGGGTGGACATCGGCAGCGAGGTCGACAGACTGTCGACCCCCGTGGTGCCCGACCCGTCCTTGAGGCCGCGCAGCGGTCTCGATTCCCTCTGAGTACTCCGTCGAAGAGTTGAGGACCACGCGATGCCGTCAGCTGCCGGGGACGACCGCATAACAGTAAGGCTGGCCGATCTTCAGCGACTCGCGGGCGAGCTGGAGGACATCATCGGCAAACTCAACGAGAGGCTCGACGAACTGCACGACCGGGTGGTGCCGGTGGTCCTCTCGTGGGACGGGGAGGCCCGGGAGGTCCCTCACCGGCAACAACTACGCGGCGGCGGACGCGGCCACCGACCCCTCGCCGGCCGCGCAGCCCTCGTCCAGGCCCGCTCCTGCGGTGTTGGAGAAGACACCCTCGTACGGGCCGGTGACCGAGTTCACCTGGGGTGACATCGATGACGGGCAGAGCTTTGTGTAGCTGGCCCTGGAAGGGGTCGAAGCCGTCGCCCTGGCGATCATGCGCCCCCTTCTCGAAGATGCGTGCAGATGGGGCAAGGCCGCCGGAATTCTTCCTCTCCCCAACCATCTGAGGCTGGAATCGATATCCGAGACATGGCGTATGCCGCAGCTTTCGCTGGCCACGGCCGACGGCAGTGTGACGGGGCTGCTGGGCGGCATCACGGATCAGAGCAACAGTGAATGGTACGCGGCGATGCGCAACTTCCTGCGCACCCTGTGGGGCACATCGGCCTGGGGTCAGTCGCGCGACGGTTACAACTGGTCGCACGGTCCCGGAGCGGGGGCCGGAGCCAACCATCCCGTCTTCGCCGTCCTGTTCGACACCTGCGAAGTGATGGTTGACGCGATCTACTTCTTCGCCAGGGCCGCCGCTGATGTGAGGGAAGACCTGCATCGGATCTACCGCAGAGCGGTCATCGACACCTTGCCTCAGATCAACCTGCGCGACGGTGTGGATCTGGGGGATCTGAAGAACCTGGGCAAGGGGCTGCTCGACCTGGGGAAAGGGGTCGTGACCGACCTGTCCGCCGGAATCGTTCTGAACATCGACGAAGCGGCCATGAACAATGCCGTCGAGGAATACAACAAGAGGGTCGAGCGCCAGGCGCGGCGGCTCGACACGCTCATGCCGGCGTTGAACGAGGCGTACGACAGCGCCCCCACGTTCCAGGCGGAATCGGCGCGGGCGGAAGTCTTCGGAGCCCGTGCGCTGACGGAGTTCAAGGGGAATCCTCTCTACACCGTCCCAGGCGACAGCGAGGCGAATCACAGATATCCGCTCGATCTGGCGAACCAGGAGGGAGTGCACGGGAGCCACGTGGTCGACAAGCACGTGGGGAAAACCGATATGCAACTCGCTCAGCGGCTCCGCGACCAGCCGACGATCGACGCGGCATCGAGCTTCACGAACATGCCGACGGCCCAGAAGGTCACCCAGGACGTGGTGGACCATGTGGGGCCGCCACGCAGTTCCGGGCTCCCGAACTCAGGTGTGGACAACCCCAGGAAGATCCAGAACTGGCTGTCCCGTCCTCGTGGCGACAACTCCATCCTGAGGCTGGACACGGTGCAGTTCCAGCAGGTCACAGGCAGGAGTCTGGAGGGGTCCTCCCCTCAGGCGGGGAACGCGAAGGACGCCCACAGCGCCACGGTCGTCCTGAAGTACAAGAACGGATTGGTTCCCCCCTACGTTGTCTACACGTCCATGCCCACGCTCCCCTGAGCAGGCCGCTACGCACACGCAGGAATCCGCATGAGCAAGAACCTCGATCCGCCCGGTCGCGCGAAGGACCTGCCCGACTGCGCGAAGGTCTACCTCGACCCGCGGCAGACCTTCGCGGCACTCCGTCCACTTCAGGGAGCGGACTGGTGCACGACCGTGGCCCGGGCCGTCGGCGGCGTCCCCGCGCTGGCCTCGGTGGACACGGCGGAGCTGCGGGACGCCCTGGGGGAGGTCTCCCGCGCCGGGGCGCGCGAGCTGGCCCGGGTGATCTCGGCCGGTTCGCTGCTGCACGGGGCGAAGTCCCCCTGGACGTCCGCCGATCCGGGCAGGGACGACTGCATGGACGCCCTGCTCCGTGCCGTGGGGAGCGACGCCCGGTACTTCACCAACCACGGCGCCGCGGAGGAGGAGGAAGAGCAGCGGAACTTCCTCGCTTCCTCCTTCCACGTCAACTCCCTGTCCACGGCGACCCTGGATCTCTGTCTCCTCGCCGTCTCCCCTGCGGCCGTGCTCGTTCTCTGGCGCTTCGAGGACGACTAGAGAGGGCCGGCAGTGACCCGCACCCCGCCCGCCGGCCCCGTCGACCCTTGTGAGGAACTCCGTCGTGACAGCAGTACGTCCGGCCAGGAACAGGGCAGCCACCTACCCCGATCGTGAAACCGCGCAATGGGCGACCCAGCAGGTGGTTTCCGCCAATGAGCAGGAGATCCACCGGTGGCTCGCGCGGTCGTCGCGCGCCCGGCTGACGCTGATCGCCTCTTGGCCGTCCAGGCCCGATCCGGTGGGGAGGGTCATGCTCCAGGGGATGGCCCTCGCGGGCCGCGGCGCGGTGGACACCCACGCGGCACGCGTCATCCTGAGGCGCGACGAATCCAGCCCGCACGGATTCGTCGTCCACGCCACGTTTCCCTTCTTCCTCTAAGGCTGGTTCCGCGATGCCCATGGCACCCAGGGAGTTCGACCGCCGCTACGGCGAGCTGGACCAGGTCATCCGGGCGTACACGGGACAACCGGCCGACGACACCCCCGAGCGGCGCAGTGCCGCCCTGACCGCCTACCTGCGGCACACCTGGCGGTACCGTCCGTGGGCCCTGGCGACCGCCGAGACGCAGGTGCGGGAGTACGCCCGGAACCCGCCCGGCACCCTGCGCATCAGGCTCGGCGAGTTCTACGGCATGCCGGACGTCCGGGTGCCCGGCGACGACGTCCGGGCCTGGCTCCTGGTGATCGCCGACCACATCGGCCGCAGCCTGGAGCAGGGGGACGCGCCCCGGCCGGAGTCACCGGTGACCTACTGGGAGTGGCACGCCCGCTTCCCCGAGCTCGCCCAGTTCCTGGGCGGCTGGTTCTCCCAGGACATGCCCGACGAGTTCGAGGACCACACCGCGGCGATCCTCGACTATCTGGACTCGACGGACCCGCAGCTCGTCGCGGGGCTGGTCGGTGAGGTGCACGAGTTGCTGGCGCTGCCCCTGGACGACCCCGACGGTTCGGTGGCACTCGCGTACCTGGGTATGGAGGTGGACCCGCCCGCGCCCCACGGTCCCCGCGGCTGGCTGCGCGTCACCGCGGACGCCCTGGCGTCCGGCACGGGCCGCTGAACGCGGGCCCCGAGGTCAGCGGCCCGGGGCCGGCAGCCGGACCACCGCCGTGCCGTTGTCCAGGTCGACCCGGGTGCGGTTCGGCGGGGCGCCGTCCTCCTCGTCGTCGCGCAGCACCAGGGAGGAGGCCCGCTCCTTCAGCTCGTGCTGCTTGCCCGGCGACAGCGCGCCGTGGAGCTGCTCGAACCCGGTCGCCGAGACCTGGCCCGCCCGGCCCGGACCCCGCCAGGGCAGGAAGCCGGCCCGCCCGGCGTGCAGCAGGACCTGGTCCACGATCGCGATCGCGGTCAGCAGCACGACGAGCCCCGGCAAGGTCGCGAAGAAGACGAACTCCATTCCCTCAGTGTGCACGAACATCCGTGTGGAGCGCGCGAGTTCGGACGTGATCGTTCGCGTGGGTCAGGGGGCGGTCGGGCGGTGCGGCCAGTCCAGCAGTCGGGCGCCGATCACCGCGGTCTGGAGGGTGTACCGGTGCACCGGGTCGGCCGGGTCCGCGCCGGTCAGCTGGTGGATGCGGGCCAGCCGGTAGGTCAGCGCCCGGACGCTCAGCGACAGCCGCCGCGCCGCCTCGGCGGTGACGCACCCCGCGTCGAAGTAGACGGTCAGCGTGTCCAGCAGTGGACGCGCCCCGCCCCGGGCCTGCTCCAACGGGCCCAGGGTGTGGTGCACCAGCTCGGTCATGGCCTGCCGGTCCCGGGTCAGCACCGGGAACACCAGCAGGTCGGCGGCGCGCAGTACGGGCCCTTCGAGGCCCAGCCGCTCGGCGAGGTCGAGGGCGTTCAGCGCCTCCTCGTACGAGTGCACCACGCCGCCCACCCCGGGCTGCGGGCGCCCCACCGCGACCCGGGAGCCCCCGGTGGCGGCGTACGCCTGCTTCGCGAAGTAGGTCAGCGCGTCGTCCTGGTCGCCGGGCGCCACGCACACCAGCAGTCCGTCCTTGGTGGTGACGAGGACGGTGCGGTCCCCGAAGCGGGCGATCAGCGCCTGTTCGACCCGGCGGGGCACGGTGTCCCCCTCTTCGTACGCGGTCGGACCGGCCGCCACGGCCACCGCGTGGGCGGAGGAGAACCGCAGCCCGAAGCGTTCCGCCCGGGCGGCCAGCCGTCCCACGTCGCTGCGCCCGTACAGCAGGTCGTCGACGAACTCGCGCCGGGCTGCCGCCTCCTGCCGGACGGCGATCCGCTGGGCCCGTTCGTGGCCCTCGGCGACCGCGTCGACGGCCTGTTCGACGGCGGCGAGGAGCCGGTCCGGCGATCCGGTGGCCAGCGGCCAGTGCTCACGGGTGGCCGCGAGGTGCGCGGAGATCAGCGGCCTGATCCGGAAGCCCGCCTCGGCCGCCTGCTCGCCGAGGGCCCGCCGCCGGGTCAGCTCGTCCCGGGTCAGCCGCCGGCCGGTCGTGGCGACGTCGGCGAGGGTGCGGGCGTATCCGTCGAGGTCGAGCAGATGGGCGGGTATCCCGCCGCGTGTGTCGTCGGCCGCGGCGGGGGCGGGTGCCCTGTACGCGGTCCCGTTCTCGTCCGTCATGGGCGCCCCCGTATCGATGAATCCTTGACGCCTTTTTAACGCATGGGCGTGGCGGACCCTCCGGACGGCGGGCAGCGCGAAGGGGCCGACCGGTACGTCGGTCGGCCCCTTCGCGGGCCCCGGGTGCGGGGTCGATCAGTTGTTGCCCGCGCCGTTGCCGGACAGGATCGGGATGTCCTCCAGGATGTGCGACAGCGGCTCGTCGCCCTTGACCTGGGAGGAGTTCTCGACGCACTGCTGGTTCTGCGGCGAGGACAGGACGTTGATGTCCTGGACGGTGATCGGGATGAGACCGATCAGCGAGCCGGCGTTGACCTTGGCCGGCAGGCCGATGCACGGCTTGTTCAGCGAACCCTGAACGAGCGCGAACTGCGGGCTCCAGTCCCCGTGGGTGGCGGAGTTGCCGTACGCCTGGGTGGCGCCGTTGCCGTTGACGGTGGTGGTCCCGGCGTCGTTGCCGATCGCCATGGCGGGGGCGGCGGCCGATACTCCGGCGACGGAGGCGGCGACAGCCGCGGCTGCCCACAGCTTCTTCATGATTCTCACCCTTTCGAAAGCGGGCTCCCGTGGTGGAACCGCATGATGATCAACTGCGTGTTCGAGTCGGGGGTTGCGGCAGTTGACCCGAATGGCGGAGCGCTCGGACGCAGTGGGGGCGCTGCCCATGACAGGGACGCCGGTCCGGGCGTTGGACCGGACATGGCTGACGCACAGGGTGGCTGGAAGAGACAGGGATTCATTCCGGTGAGCCGGCGGGCCCCCGACCGCGCTCCCGACCGCACCGCCCGCGGGGACGTCCCGCCCGGGCGCCCGCCGGCCGGTCGGGCCGCCGGCCGGGCGGCTCCGGGGCCCGCCGGGCCGACGCCCCGCTACGCGGGCGCCCCGGAACCCGAGTACCGGCGGCTCGCGGAGACCTGGCGGCGCGAGGGCCGCTCGGTGCCGGGCCGCCCCGACCCGGAGTGGGAGTCGTTGGTGCGGCGCGAGATCTGGCCCCGGTGATCCGGAGGCCCGGACACGCGGAACGGGCCGCCGTGGAGTCACGGCGGCCCGTTCGCCGCGGCGCCCCGGAGGGCACCGACGGAGGGTGCGGTGGATCAGTTGTTGCCGACGCCGTTGCCCGAGAGCACCGGGATGTTGCTGAGCAGGTGCGACAGCGGCTCGTCGCCCTTGACCTGGGAGGAGTTCTCGACGCACTGCTGGTTCTGCGGCGAGGACAGGACGTTGACGTCCTGGACGGTGATCGGGATCAGGCCGATCAGCGAGCCGGCGTTGACCTTGGCCGGCAGGCCGATGCACGGCTTGTTCAGCGAGCCCTGGATGAGCGCGAACTGCGGGCTGAACTTGCCGTGCGTGGCGGAGTTGCCGTACGCCTGGGTGGCGCCGTTGCCGTTGACGGTGGTGGTGCCGGCGTCGTTGCCGATGGCCATCGCGGGAGCGGCGGCGGCAGCCGAGGCACCGATGACGGAGGCGGAGATGGCCGCGGCGGCCATGACCTTCTTGAACACGGGATATCCCCTTCGTACTTCGCTTGCTGTGCGGCGTTTTTCGCTGTGTCGCTCCCCGGGATGCCCGTGCGGGCCGCTCCCCGGGAAACGCCGGTCCCGTGGCGCTCTGCCCGTCCCGGAGCGCCCTGCCCAACTGTCGCCGCAGGTCTTGGTTGCTGCGCTTCACTCCGACGGGTTAAGCGGACCCGGTGCGGCGGCGTCGGGGTGTTGACCCCGGGCGCGCCGCCGCGGGGCGAGCCGCGTCGGACGGTTGGGGCGGCGGTGCAGGTGCAGGAACGACAGCCGGGTGACGGTGTCCCGGTCCCCGGCGCCCGCGGTGCGCCCGCCCCGCCCGCCGGACGCGTCCTCGGCGACGAGGTCCACGTCCTCGGGGGAGATCCGCCAGCTCAGCCGGCCCACCGCGGTGTCCACCTGCACGGTCCGCCGGCCCGTCGGGTCGGGGGCGGTGACCCGGCCCGCGTGCAGCCGCGACACGTAGGCGACGAGGGCGGCCCGCTCCCGGTGCAGTGCGTCGAGTTCCTCGTGGACGGTGGCGAGCCGGTCCACGAGCCGTAGTTCCCGCTCCGACCACGCGCGCGGCGGGCGGACGGCGGCCCGACCGGTGTCGCCTTCGGGTCCGTCGGACGGGTCGGGCTTGCTGATCACGCGCTTCACGGAATCCTTTCGGCGCCCGCCGCGGGAGGAATGCCCCCCGGTACTCCGCGTACGTGGAGAAGGCGTCCGGGCGGCGCAGTGTTCTGAACAGAACCGGGCCGAAAGGATAATCAGATACTCACCGTGCGGGGCGTCTGACGCGCTGGTTTCCGCATTCTGCGGTCAACCCGCTGCACGACCCCGCGGACGCCGATCCGTTGGCCCGCGCGGGCGCCACGAGCCGACCGGGTGAAGACCCGCAACCATTTCGGTGCGCGGCAGTTGTCCAGCAGGCACCAGCAACCTGGTCAGAAAAGGAACTCTCGCATGCTCAAGAAGGTCATGGCCGCGGCCGGTGTCGCTGCCTCCGTGGTCGGCTTCACCGCCGCCGCTGCCGCTCCCGCGATGGCCATTGGCAACGACGGTGGCACCACCACCGTCAACGGCAATGGCTCGACCCAGGCGTACGGCAACGCCAAGACCCACGGTGACGGCAGCCCGCAGTTCGGGGCCGTCCAGGGGTCGCTGAACAAGCTCTGCCTCGGCGTTCCCGTCAAGGCGAACGTGGGCTCGCTGATCGGCCTGATCCCGATCACGGTGCAGGACGTCAACGTCCTGTCCTCCCCGCAGAACCAGCAGTGCGCCGAGAACTCCTCGCAGATCAAGGGCGACGAGCCGCTGTCGCACATCCTCAGCGACATCCCGGTGCTGTCCGGCAACGGCGTCGGCAACAGCTGACCGGCCCCGGCACGGTCACCGCACGGGCCGTACGGCTCCGGGCGGCCCCCCTCCCGTTCCTCGTGAGCGGGGCCGCCCGGCCGGCCGTACGGCCCGTTCCGCCGGCCGTCCAGGGGAATTCCCCCCTCATCCTTCCCCGCACCGGTTCTCCTCCCTCGAACCGATGGGGGCCATCCGATTCCGACAGCTCCCGAGATCCCTTCCGCGGTCCGGGTGATTCAGGTTGTTCGGGTGAATGCCGGAGGAAAGAGCACGGCTCTCGGTTTCTTCCCCCGATCGTGGTCGTTTGACAGGCCACCGGTCATGGCGCGGGTCCCGAGAACCGGACCCGCTCGGTTCCTACCGACACCTCGGCCTGACCGCAGAGAAGGGAAAAGCGCGTGAAGCTCAAGAAGACGGCGGCCGCGGTCGCCGGAGTGCTCCTGGCCCTGGGTGCCGCATCCCCGGCGCTCGCCGACGCGGGCGCCAACGGCGCCGCGATCGGTTCCCCGGGTGTGCTCTCCGGCAATGTGATCCAGGTGCCGGTCCACGTCCCCATCAACGTCTGTGGCAACAGCGTGAACATCATCGCGCTGCTGAACCCGACCTTCGGCAACGTCTGCGTCAACAACTGACGCACCCGGCACGGACCCCCCGCGGGACCGTGCCCCCGCCGGCCCTCGGGACCGTCCGTCGACGGTCCCGGGGCCGGCGCCCCCTCTTCGGGTGCCGCGTGCGCCCCGTCCCTACGGCGAACAGGAGACCCCTCCCATGCGACAGGCCCTCAGCAAGGGCATGCTCACGGCGGCAGCCGCGACGAGCATCCTGTCCCTGCCAGGAGGTCAGGCCCTCGCCGCCGACGCGGACGCCGCGGCCGTCGGCTCGCCCGGAGTCGTCTCCGGGAACACCGTCTCCGCACCGATCACGGTGCCGGTGAACGTGAGTGGCAACAGCGTGAACGGCGCTTCGCTCCTGAACCCGACGTTCGGGAACGGCGCCGCCAACACCACCGGGCACGACTCCGTCGCCGACGCACCGCACCCGGGTGCCGTCGACTACCCGGTCGGCTCCCCGTACGACCCGTACGCCCACGGCGGGCCCGGCGCCGCCGCCCCCGCCCCCGCTCCGCAGCACCGTCCGGCCCGGGCGCCCGCGGAGCCCACCAGCAGGTCGGCGCCCGCGCCCGAGGCGGCCCCCGCCCGCTCCGCCGGTTCGGGCAAGTCCGGGCAGGGCGCCAAGCACGCCGCTCCCAAGCGCACGGCGCCCAAGCACGCCGCGTCCGCCAAGCACGCGGCCCCCGCCAAGGGCGCCCCCGGCCGCACGGGTTCCGCCACGGGCACCCCGGCCCGGGCGACCCCGGCGAAGGCCGCCCCGGCCAAGGCGGCGAAGCCCGCCAAGTCCGGTAAGCACGCCAAGACGGCCAAGCACGCGGCGAACGCCCCCGCGGACCGACTGCGCTCGGTGCCCCCCGCGCCCCGGGCGGGCGGCAGCTCCGCCGAGGGCGCGGCCGTGGGATCGCCCGGCGTCCTCGCCGGCAACCTCGGCCAGCTCCCCGTGAGCGTCCCGGTCAACCTGTGCGGGAACACCGTCAACGTCATCGCCCTGCTGAACCCGGTGTTCGGCACCGTCTGCGCCAACACCGCGGAGGCCACCCACAACCCGCCGCCCCGGGTGACCGTCCCGCCGCAGCGGCCGACCGGCCCCTCGGTGTCCGTCACCCCGCCGCGCGAGGCGCCGCACGTCCAGACCCCCGGCTCGCCCTGGACGCCCGGACACCCCGGTGCACCCGGCCGGCCCGGTTCGCCGGAGAGCACCTCGCCGCCGCGCATCGCCCCCGCGCACGAACACCGGGCGACGCCCGGCGCCCCCGCCCTCGCGGACACCGGTGCCGGGGCGGCGACGCTCGGCATCGCCGCGGCCTCCGCCGCGCTGCTCGTCGGCGGCGGAGTGCTGTACCGCCGGGCGGCCCGCGCCGCCCGCCGCTGACACCCCGTCCCCGAAGGGACGCGACCGCGCCCAGGACCTCAGACCACCGCGTCGAGGTCCTGGGCGTAGTGCTGGATGGCCCGCCGGTACGCCCGCACCGACGGGTCCTCACTGGTGGTGGCGACCAGCTCCAACAGCAGGCGCGCCGACTCGTGGTGGGCGCCGGTGTTGAACAGCGCCATCGCCAGGAAGGTGCGCAGGGCGCCGTCCGCCGGGAACGCGTCCGCGCCCGCCCGCAGCGTCGCGACGGCCTCCTCGTAGCGGCCGAGCACCCGGTACGTGCTGCCGAGGCCCAGGAAGGCGCCCCGGCGGTCCTCCTCGGTGAGCCCCGGCAGGGCGAGCGCCCGTTCGTAGTGCGGCACCGCCGCCGCCTCCAGCTCCAGCACGTCGTGGGCCCACGCCGTCTGGTAGGCGACCTCCGCGTCGTCCGGGCGGGCGGCGGCCAGCTCCACCAGACGGGCGCGGGCCTCCTGACGGCGGCCGTCCTCGCGCAGGGCGACCGCCGCGGCCAACAACCGGTCCCGCGTCTCCTCGTTCACCGGCGCATTCTCGCAGGCGGAGGCCCGCCGCCCGGCTCAGCGCGGCAGGGTCCCGCTCGCCGCGGCGGCCGGGACCGGACCGCCCGGCGCCGGGACCACCACCGGCTCGACGAGGGGACGTTGCCGCAGGTGCCGGCGCACGCCCCGGACCAGCCGGTCCGCCGTGTACGAGGCCCCGTGCACGAAGCGCATCGACGGGCCGAACGCGGACGCGGTGACCAGGCCCGCCAGGAACAGCCCCGGCCAGCTCGACTCGAAGTCCCGGCCCACGTCCGGCGAACCGTCCGCGCACGGCAGCAGGGCCGCCCGCAGGTCGGGGGCGAGCACCCGCAGCCGGTCGCAGGTGGCGCGGAATCCCGTCGCGGCGATCACATGGTCCGTCAACAGCGGCTCCACCACGCCCGAAGGACCGCGCACCTCCAGCCGCACCCGGCCGCCCGCCGTGCGCGCGCCCACCGCCTCGTGGCCGAGCAGGACCTCCACGGACGACTCGAACCGGTCCCGTAGCCACCACGCGCCGGCGGGACCCAGCGCGGTCTTCGCGACCCGGGAGCGGGTGGCCTCCGGCAACCGGCGGAACGCGCCGAGCAGTTCGCTGTACGACCAGTTGCGCCAGCCGGGGCCGAGACCGCTGTGCGGGGCGCGGACCGACTGCCACCAGGGGCGTTCCCAGGCCGGGGGCAGACCGTTCCAGGCCAGGGCGCCGGCCCGGGCGAGGACCCGTACCCGGGTGCCCTGCTCGGCGAGGAGCGCGGCGGTCTCCAGCGCCGCCTGCCCCGCGCCGATCACCGTCACGTCGCCGTCCCGGAAGCGGGTCAGCTCGGCGTGGTGGCTGCTGTGGCTGACGTGTTCGGGGTCGAGGCCGCGCAGCGGGGCCGGTACGTCGACGAACGGCAGCACCCCGACGGCCAGGGCGACCGCGCGGGCGTACAGCGGCTCGCCGTCCTCGGTCACCGCCCGGAACCCGCCCGGGCAGGTGGTGACCGAGCCGATGGTCCGTTCGTCCACCGCGGGCACCGCCCGCTCGGCGAACCAGAGCCCGTACTCGGCGAACGTGCGCACCGGGAGCGGCACGCCGTGTCGGGCGGGCAGGCCGCGGGACGCGCAGTAGGCGTCCAGACCGTGCCGCCGGTCGGGGTCGGACAGGTGGGAGGCCCAGGGCTCCGACTTGAGGAACATGCCGGGCGGCATGTGGTCCCGCCAGGAGGCCATCGGGCGGCCGAAGACCCTCAGGTCCATGCCGGCCGCGGCGGCGTGCGCGGCGATCGACAGGCCGTAGGGGCCCGCTCCCACCACCAAGAGGTCGTCCATCAGCGGCTGCTCGCTTTCTCGTGCGGATCGTGGGGGGTGTCGGTGCCGGCTCGCCGGCGACGGTCGGTCAGTCGGCGCAGGGCGCGCAGCGCCGCGTGCCGGGGCCACAGCCGGGCCATCGCCCGGCCGGGGCCGGGGTCGTCGCGGGCCCACCAGGCGAGTTCGTAGGGTGCCGAGCGCAACGGGGCGGCCAGGGCGGTCAGCGGTGCGTAGTTCTCCACCACGTAGGAGCGCCCGGGCAGCGGCTCGGGGTCGGGCAGCGGACGGCCGGTCAGGTCCAGGTGCAGGGCGCGCACCACGTCGACGCCGCGGCCGTCGGCGAAGAGCCGGAACTGCGCCCCGGGCCGCGGGTTGAAGTCGAGCAGGTGGTACGCGTCGGTGCCCGGGTCGTGGCGGAAGTCGAGGTCGAGGACGCCGCGGTAGCCGAGGACCCGCACCAGTTCCCGGGCCGTCTCGTGCAGCCGGGGGTTCGGTGCCCAGCGGCCCACCGAGGTGAGCCCGGCGCCCGGCGGCCACGCCCGGTCCTTGCAGCCGGAACCGCCGCCGCGCACGGTGCCGTTGCGGTCGGCGTAACCGTGGAAGAACCAGTCGCGGCGCGGCCCGGGCGCCAGGTACGCCTGGAGCAGCAGCGGGCTGCCCGCCTCCGCCGAGCGGCGGTGCAGGGCGGCGGCCTCGGCGGGGGAGCGCAGCAGCAGGGTGGAGCGCAGTCCGGCTTCCGCGGGCACCAGCCAGGGGCGGCTCCACTTGGCGACCACCGGCAGTCCGAGTCGTTCGGCCGCGGCGGCGGCCCGTGCGGGGCTGTCGGGTTGCACGGTCCGTGGGTGCGGGATGCCGAGGGTGCGGCAGACCTCGGCGAGCCGGGCCTTGTCGGCGACCCGTTCGGCGAGCGCGCCGGGGCGGCCCGGCAGCAGGTACGGCCCGGCGAGGTCCTGGTGCGCCCGGCTCACGGCGATGGCGCCGGCGTCGTCCAGCGGGACGAGCACGGCCGGCCGGCCGATCGTCGCGGCGACCCGGTGCAGCACCTCGGTGACGGCGGCGGGGTCCGCGTCGGGCGGCGGCGGGCGGTGCGTGCGGTGCAGATAACGCGACTTCGGTACGGGACTCGCCGCGGATTCCGCGATGACGTGCACTTCGGCACCCGCCCGGCCCAAGGACCGTACGGCTCCGAGGGTGCCGTGATGGAAGGGGTTCGGGTCGATGCGCAGCAGAACGGCGGGAACCCCGGGGTCCAATATCGACAAGGAACGCCTCCACATTCACTCACCCAAGTGGGCGGACGGTCGCGCGCAGGGGGTTGAACCCCCGTTCGGCGCACTAGGGATACTTGTGACCCCGTTTCTCGGGCGACAGGGTCGAGAAGGTCAAGGAAGGCGCGCTAAGACGAATTCGCTAGGAGCGGCGCATGGTCCCTCAGCAATGCCGGACGGTTCGAGGACGGGCGGCCCGTGGACGGTTCCGCTCGCTGGCGGTGTCGGCCGTCGCCTGGGTGGCGTTCGTCTCCGGTACGGCGCACGCCGCCGGGCCGGAACCGGACCCCGTACCGTCCGCTCCGGCGGCCACCGAACCGGTCGCCGAACCGGCCGCCGAGCCCGCGCCCGGGGCCGAGTCCGTGCCCGGCGGTGAGCGGTCGCCGTTCGGGGCCTATCTGGACTACGGGCCGCGGGGCGTGCAGCGGATGGCGGAGCTGAGCCAGTGGCTCGGCGGCGCGGAGCTGAAGGTGGGGCACAGCTACCTGCCCGGGGACAGCTGGGCGGGTATCGAGGGCCAGGTCGGCTTCCTGGCGGACTGGGCGGGCTGGCGGCAGGCCGACCCCGACCGGATGTTCGTCCTGAACGTGCCGATGTCCGCCCGCAACGAGCAGCCGCTGAGCGACTTCCAGGTCCGCTCGGACCTGTGGCGCGGTGCGTTCGGCTGGTACGACGGGCACTTCCGCAAGCTCGCGGAGCGGCTGGTCCGGCTCGGGCTCCAGGACACCGTCCTGGTCCTCGGCTGGGAGATGAACGGGACGACGTACAGCCATCGCTGCGCGCCGGACCCGGGCGCGTGGAAGAGGTACTGGAAGAGGATCGTCACCACCATGCGTTCCGTGTCGGGTCAGGAGTTCCGTTTCGATTTCGCGCCGAGTCGAGGAAAGGACGCCATCGGTTGGACGGCGTGCTATCCGGGTGACGACACGGTCGACATCATCGGAATGGATTCGTACGATCAGCCGAGCGGTCTCACCTTCGACGAGCAGGTGAGTGAACCGTACGGTCTCCAGCATCACGTGGATTTCGCACGGGCCCACGGCAAGCCTATTTCGTATCCGGAATGGGGGCTGTTCCGAAACGGCGACAACGCCGATTACATGCGGCGCATGATCCAGTGGGTGGAACGGTACCGGCCCGTTTACCACACGATTTCGGACTACTGCCCGCACGGCGTGTGGCAGTGCGGGGCGAATCCGCAGGCGGCGGCGGTCTACCGGGAGCTGCTGTCGGGGGGTCCGTCGACCGAGTTGCCGGTGGAGCCCGAGCCGGTCGAGCCGGTGGCTCCCGTCGAGCCGGCGGCGCCGACGGTGCCCGTGGAACCGACCCAGCCCGTCGCACCGGTCGAGCCGAGCGCGACGGAGCCCGCCGCGGCCCCCGCGTCGCCCGCGCCCGCGGCACCGGAGTGCACTCCGGTGGGCATCGGCGGGGTGCTCGGCAAGTGGCTGGACGGGCTGTGCGTCCCGCAGAGCCGCGGTGAAGCGGAACCCGCGCGACCGGCAGCACCGGCGGAGCCCCGGCATCCGCTGGCGCCGCGGGACGGGTCCCGGCCGTGGAGTCCGCCGGGGCTCACGGACCTGGTCGGCTGGGCGCGGCGACCCTGACCCCGTCGGCCGAGCCGGCCGAGCGGCGGCGCACGGCGGCGGTGCCGTCATGCGCCGCCGCCGTCGCGTGCGCCCCCTCCACCACCCGCACCGTCCCGTGCCCCGGCGCGTTCGCGGTGGGCCCGGCGCACCCGGCGGACCAGCTCGCGCGCCCCGGCGTCGGCCAGCGCGGTGGTCAACAGGGGGGCGCCCCACCGGCGGGCCAGCAACAACCGCTGGTTGACGACGGGCGTCGGCCGCCAGTGGTGTTTGTACGGTTCGTCGCCGCGCAACAGGCTCAGCACCCCGGGGCCGCCCGTGCCGTCCCGGGTGGGCAGGCGGGCGCCGGAGCGCAGCAGCATCGTCGCCACGTCCGCCTTCCGCTCCCGCAACCCCGGGTGCGCCCCGTACAGGTAGGCCCCGGCGAACCCGGGCGCGAGCAGCGTCACGTCGACGGCGACCACCTCCCCGTCGAGTCGGAACTCGGTGACCGCCGCGTGGCCGGAGCGGACCATGGGCACGACGGCGCGCTCCAGGTGCGCGGCGAACCGGGGGCGCAGGTGTTCCGAC
This sequence comes from Streptomyces sp. NPDC127068, assembly GCF_042724695.1. NCBI lineage: Bacteria > Bacillati > Actinomycetota > Actinomycetes > Kitasatosporales > Streptomycetaceae > Streptomyces > Streptomyces sp. NPDC127068. Next base: position 115,277 of record NZ_JBHXEN010000017.1, read on the forward strand.
GTCACCTTGCGGCCCTGCCACTGGAGGCGGTGCAGGGCGACCAGGGCGGCCAGCGCCCCGGGGACCTCGTCGGCGGGCACCACCCGCCCCCGTACGCCGAGGGCGTCGAGCTTGCGGAGCTTGGCGCGGACCCGTTGGGCGCGGGGGCGGGCGAGCCGTCCGACCAACTCCTCCAGCGGGGCCGCCGGGAGCTCCAGGCACACCGAGTCGGCGAGCCGTCGTTTCGGTCCCGACCAGGCCGCGTAGACCCGCTCGGCCGCGGCGCCGGGGCGGACCTCGCGCAGGTCGACCACGGCGCCCCGGGCCGCCCCGGCGATGCCGCGGGCGAGGGCGCTCGCGGCGGGGGCGGCCCGGGCGTCGTCCAGCAGGACGTCGCCGTGGTCGGCGAGGGCGCCGCCGAGCGGGACGAGCGCCGGTAGCGGGCGCCGGACCAGGGTCAGGGGGGCCGCTGCGACGAGTTCCCCGGCCTCCCGGACCAGCACCACCCGCAGCCGCCCGGGCCGTCCGTACGACTGCCACCAGGAGTGCAACCAGGCGTGGTGCTGGAACGGGGTGGCCGTGCGGCAGCGGTCGAACAGCCGCTGCCACTCGCCGGCGAGGGCGGCGAACGCGGCCGGGTCGCGGCAGAGTTCGACGGTCGGCCCCGGGTCGGTGGCCGGGCCGGCCGCCCGCGGCGGGGCGGCCGGGGGGACGGGGGCGGCGGGCGCCTCGGCTGCGGGGGTCACCGCTTCAGGTCCGCCGCCGGGGCCGGGGCGGGGACGGGCACGGTGACGACGTGCTCCGGGGTGCGCCGGCGCGGACGCACCAACAGGGCCAGCCCGCCGAGCAGTCCGCCGGCGCTGGCCCCGACCAGGGTGGTGACGATCGTGGTGGCCGAGCTGGGGGCGCCGGGCTTCATGGCCCGGGTGAACTGGAGCAGCTGGACGTGGGTGCGGTCCTCGGTCTGGTTGGCGTTGATGGTCAGGGCCCGGGAGACGGCGTTGGCGATGTCGGCGGCCCGCGCGGGTCGGCCGGCGGTCGCGGAGATCGCGACCATGGGGGCGTCCGGCGAGGTCGCCGCCCGGACGCTGCGGCGCAGTTCGGCGACCGGGACGCGGGCGGCGACCTGGGCGTCCCCGAGGACGGCGAGTTGGGTGGCGACCCGGCCGTACGCCTGGGCGAAACCGAGGGCGGTCGCCGGGTCGGACTTCTCGGTCGGTACGGCGATGACGTAGCTGGTGGCCGTGTACTCGGGCGGCTTCAGCTTTCCGTACGCGCCGCCGGCCGCCGCGCCGGCCAGGACGCAGCCGGGCAGCAGGAGCCAGACGGGCAGCCACCGCAGTCGGGTGAGCCGCCGCGGACGGCGGGGGGTCTGGTCGTCGCCGGGGGTGTCGGTCATCGGTGTCTCCGTAGGGGGTCGGTGCCCGGGCGGGGCCCGGGGCGGGGTGGACGGCAGTCGGGCGGGCGGTCAGGGGCGGACGACCGAGGCGTAGACCCCGGCGAGGCGTTCGGCGCTGCGGGCGATGGCGTAGTGCGCGACGGCCGGGGGGACGGTCCGCTCGCGGGGGCCCGCGTCCCGGAGCCGGCCGAGGGCGACGGCGAAGGACTCGGCGCCGGGGGCCAGGCGTCGTGCGTCGCCCGTCGAGCCGGGCGGCAGGTCGTCCAGTGCGGGGCAGTTCACGTACCGCACGGGCAGCCCGGCGGCGAGGGCCTCCAGCACGGCGAGCCCGAACGCCTCCTCGGGCGAGGGGGAGGCCAGGACGTCCATCGCGGAGAGCAGGGCCGGCAGCGCGGGCGGTTCGGAGGTGTCGGCGGCGCCGGGGCCGCCGTCGCCGCCGTCGGACGCCGCGGGGGCGTCCGGGGCCGCGGGGCGGGCCTCGCCGGTGAGGACGACCCGGTCGGCGACCCCGGCCCGCAGGGCGGTGCGGCGCAGTGCGGTCACCTCGGGGCCGGCGCCGACGATCAGCAGCCGGACGTCGGGGGGCAGCGCGGCGAGCGCGGTGACCAGCTGGTCGAAGCGTTTGCCGCGCACCAGCCGGCCGACCGCGCCGACGACGTACGCGTCCTCGGGCAGCCCGTACCGTTCGCGCACCCGCCGGCGGGCCCCGGGGTCGTAGCGCAGGGCGTCCGGGTCGATGCCGTTGGGCACGACGTGGATGCGCTGCCGGGGCACCCCCCAGCGGCGCAGCCGGTCGGCGACGGTGGGCGAGACGGCGACGGTGGCGTGGCCGAGGCGTTCGCCGGCCAGGTACAGCGCCCGGACCCCGGGGGTGAGCGGTCGGCCCTCCATCTGGCCGTCGCCCAGGGAGTGTTCGGTGGCGACCACGGCCGGCACCCCGGCGATCCGGGCGGCGATCCGGCCGTACAGACAGGCCCGGTAGAGGTGGGTGTGGACGAGGTCGTAGTCGCCGGCGCGGATGTGGGCGACGAGCCGGGGCAGTGCCCGCAGGTCGCGGTTGCCGGTCATGCCGAGGTGGGTCACGCGGACCCCGTCCGCGGTGAGGGCCTCCGCGACGGGTCCGGGGTTGGTGAGGGTCACCACGTCGCAGGGGAAGGGGAGGTGACGGAGCATCAGGCGCAGTTGTTGTTCGGCCCCGCCGACGCCCAGGCCGGTGATGATGTGCAGCGCCTTCACGGTGACTCCGGGTGGACGGGGGCGGCGGGCGTCCGGTGGGCGCCGATGCGGGGGGCGGCCCTGCGCGGGGCCCCGGGTCTGCCGGCGCGGACCGGCGCCCCTTCGGGGGCTGGCATGGGGCGGCGCAGCGGGCTGAGGACACGTTTCAGCTCCAGCCGCAGCCCGGTGTCCTCCTGCCCGATGTGCACCCGGGGCAGGGCGAGTTCACCGGCCAGGGCGCCGGGTGCGATGGCGCAGCCGTAGTGGTACCCGGCGGTGCGGACGGCCGCCACCACCCGGGCGTCCAGGGTCCCGTACGGGTAGCAGAAGCCGGACACCTCGGTCCCGGTCAGCTCCCGCAGCCGGGCGCGGCTGTCGTGGGTCTCGGCGTGCAGGACGGCGTCGTCGACCCGGGTCAGGTCGAGGTGGGTCAGCCCGTGCGAGCCGATCTCCACGCCGGCCGCCGCCGCCTCGCGCACCCCGTCCGCGGTGAGCAGCGGCTTGCGGGCGCCCAGCGGGTCCCAGGCGTTGTCGCCGCCGAGCCGCCCGGCGAGGACGAACAGGGTGGCCCCGCACCCCCGGCGGCGCAGTACGGGCAGTGCGTGGTCGAGGAAGTCGGCGTACCCGTCGTCGAAGGTCAGCGCGACCAGTCCGCGCGCCCGGCCGGCCGCCCGGGCGGCCATCAACTCCCGTACGGAGACGCCCCGCAGCCCGCGCCGCCGCAGCCGTGCGAGCTGGTCGTCGAGCCGTTCGGGGGTCACGGTGATCCGGTACGGGTCGTCGCCGACGCGGGTGACCGAGTGGTACATCGCGATCCACTCGGGCGCCCGCAGCAGGGTGGCGGGGCCGGGACGGGGACGGGGGGCCGCGAGGGTGGCCGCGCCGGGGGCGACGGGTGCGGTGCGGCGCGGGGGGTTCGGCCGGGGACGGGTCGGGTCAGCGCGCATCGGTGCCCTTTCGTGTGCGGGTGACGGAACGGAGGGTGCGGACGGCCCGGGCGGCACGGTGCCCGTCCGGGCGGGCGGGGTCGGTCCGGGCGCGGTCGGTCCGGGCGTGCGGTGCCCGGGGGGCGGCGGGCCGTCCGGACGGCGGGGTGCCGTCCTCGTGCCCCGGTAGGCCCCCCAGCAGCCGCAACGCCAGGGCGAACACCGCGGCGACCGTCAACGAGGCGGCCAGCACGGCGAACAGCGCCCCGCCGGACCCGCCGACCGCGGCGCGCGGCCCCTCGGCCCAGGCGGCGCACAGGGTCCCCGCCCCGGCCGCGCAGCCCGCCGCGAGCACCGTCCGGGCCAGTTGCAGGGCGATCCGGCGCCGGCGCACCGGGACGTTGCGCTCCCCCGTTCCGCACAGCAGCAGCACGGCGGTCAGGCTGATGCCGACCGCATTGGCGGCGGCGATCCCGCGCACCCCGTGCGGCCCGACGGCGAGGGCGCCCAGGACGGCGGTGACCACGGCCCCGAGGACCATGGCGGCCAGCGGGTACCAGGTGGCGCGCCCGGCCGAGAAGTACGAGCGGACCAGCGCGCCGACCAGGGTGTGCCCGAGCAGCCCGAGGGCGTACACCCGCATCACGCCCGCCGTCGCCGCGGTGTCGTCGGCGGTGAACGCGCCCCGTTGGAACAGGAGCGCGACGAGCGCGGGGGCGCAGGCGACGAGCGCGGCGACCCCGAACAGGACCACCGTCGCAGCGAGGGTGAGGTCGCGTTCCACGCGGCGCCGGGCGGTGTCGGTGTCGCCGTCGGCGAGTGCCCGCGCCACCACCGGGAAGGTGACGGTGCACAGCATCAACGACAGCACCATCGGCATCTGCGCCACCTTCTGGGCGTAGTTGAGGTGCGAGATGGCTCCGGCGGGCAGCGAGGAACCGAGGAAGCGTTCGATGAGGACCTGGGACTGTCGGAACACGCCGAACAGCAGGACGGAGGCGATGAGGGCGCCCCCCGCCAACCGCGCGCCCGCGGCTGCGCCAGGCGCGTGCGGGGTGCCCTGCGCGTGCGGGGTGCTCGGGGTGCTCGGGTCCTGTGGGGGGCGTCCGGGGGGCGGGACGTCCCGGAGTCGGCGCCACAGCGAGGGCGCCTGCACCACGACCATCAGCAGTCCGCCGACGGCCACGCCCGCGGCGGCGGAGCGCACCCCCCAGTGGCCGCCGAGCACGAACATCGCGGTGATGATGCCGGTGTTGTAGGCGACGTAGATGGCAGCCGGCACCAGGAACCGTCCGTGGGCGCGCAGCGCGGCGCCGCAGTAGCCGCTCAGTCCGAACGAGAGCAGACAGGTCGCGGTGAGCCGGGTGCAGTCCACGGCGAGACCCGGATCGGGCAGCCCCGGTGCCAGCAGGTCCACCAGCAGCGGTGCCGCCGCGATCACCAGCACCGAGAGCGCGGCGAGCGCGAGGCCGAGCCGGGGCAGGGAGGTCCGCACCAGCGCACGTACCGGATCGGCGCCGGTGTGCGCGCCCCGCGCGCGGCGGGCCAGCGCCATGCTGAACGCCGGGACGAGTACGAGGGCCATCCCGTCCTCGATGAGCAGCGTCGAGGCGAACTCCGGGACGGTCCAGGCGACCAGGAACGCGTCGGTGGACCCGTCCGCGCCGAAGAGGTGGGCCAGGGTCTGGTCCCGCAACAGCCCGAGCAGGGCGCCCGCCGCGGTGAGCACTCCGGTCAGCAGTGCCGCCCGGGCCAGGAACCCGCCGCTGGGGCGCCCGGCGGGGGGCGCGGCCGGGCGCGTCGGGGGGTCGGCGGGTGCCCGCGGTGCTGGTGGGACCAGTGGTGCCGGTGGGGGTCCGGGGGGTGGCCCGCCGAAGCCCCCACGTCGGTCCGGCCCCGCGGGTCCGACGGGTCGGGCCGGGGCGACCGGTTCGGCGGTCCCGACCGACTCCGCGGGTCCGGCGGGCTCGACGGGTCCGGCCCGCTCCGGGGTCCCGCTCGCCCCGGCGGGACTGGTGGCTCCGGGTACCCCGACGGTCCCCGCGGGTCCGGCCAGCGGTCCGGGTGCGGCTGCTGTGGCGGATTCGGCTCGTCCCCCGGCTGGGGCCGTCCCGGCGGGTCCGACCGTCCCGGGTCCGGTGGGTCCGACTACTGCGGCTCGTCCGGGGGTTCCGCTCGCCCCGGCGGGTCCGGCCGTCGCCACGGTCCCGACCGCCGTCACGGTGCCGGGCGTCGCGGCGGTCCCGGCGGGTCCGACCCGTCCGCCTGTTCCGGCCTGTCCCGGGGTCCGGCGCACCCTGGCGGGCCCCACCGTCGCCACGGTCCCGGCGGGTACGGCCGTCCCGGATCCGCCCGGTTCGACCAGCGGAACCCTTCCGGCGGGTCCGGCGGGGACCGCGGTTCCGGCAGAGCCGACGGCCCCGGCGGGCTGGACCGGGCCCACCACACCGGTAGGGCCTACTGCGCCACCGGCCGGGCCCGTTCCGCCGCCGACCGGTCCCACATGGCCCACCGGTCCGACCGGTCCGACCGGTCCGACGGGGCTGACCGGGCCCGCCGGTTCCATCGCGCTGACCGGACTGACCGGTCCCACCAGGCCCATGCGGCCGACTGGGCCCGCCGGGCTTAGCGGGTCGACGGGGCTGACCGGGTCGACGGGGCCGACTGTGCCAATCAGGCTGACTGGTCCCGAGGGCCCAACCGGTCCCACCGGACTGACCGGTCCCACCGGCCCCGAGGGGCTGACCGTGCCACCCGGGCCCGAAGGGCCAGCCGAACCAGCCGGGCCGACCGAACCGACCGGGCCCACCGTGTTGACCGGTCCCGTGGGGCCCACGGGACCGGTGGGCGGGATCACCGGGCGTCAGCCCCGAGCGCCCACCAAGCGACGACGCCCAGCGCGACCGCGGTCAATACGGTCGAGGGCCCGCCGATGTCCGCGTACCCGAAGTCGACCAACTGCCAGACCAGCAGCCCGCAGGCGAGCAACCCGCAGTCCGCGACCCGCCCCCGCCGCCGCGCGGCGAGCAACCGCCGCACCGTGAGCACCAGCAGCGCCGCCCAGCCGCCGACCAGGGCGAGCAGCCCCAGCAGCCCCTGTTCGCTGAGGACGAGCAGGTACATGTTGTGGGGGGACAGCAGCGGTTGACGCAGGTACGCGGAGCCCGCGCCCGCCGTGTCGCTGCCGGAGGACAGCGCGAGCGAGGCGTGGCTGTCGCGGTGCGCGGGGAAGTTCTTCAGCCCGACCCCGGTCACCGGCCGTTCGCGCCACATGCCGACCGCCGCCGCCCACATCGTGTACCGGTCGGTCACCGACTGGTCGGGGGCGTCCGCGACCCGGGTGATGCTGCCGACCCGCTCCTGGAGCATCGCGGTGCCGAGCCCCGCCCCGCCGACCAGCACGATCGCGGTCGCGGTCACCACGGCGAACACCGCCAGGGCCCGCCGCACCCCGGCGAACAGCAGCTGCGCGGTGACCGCGGCGGCGGTGGCGATCCACGCGCCCCGGCTGAACGACAGCGCCAGCGGCACCAGCAGCAGCACCGCGCACAGCAGCGCGACCCCCCGCCGGCCCGCCGCGCCCCGCGGGTCCCGACCCGCGTCGAGCGCCAGCCCCACCGCGCAGAGCACCCCGTAGGAGACCACGGTCGCCATGCCCATCACATCGGTCGGGCCGAAGGTGCCGACCGCCCGGACGTCCGCGCCCATGTACGAGGCGCCCGTCCCGGTGGCGTACTGGTGGACCCCGATGCCGCCCTGCACCAGTGCGAGCCCGATGAACGCCCAGGCCACCACCCGGAGGTCGGCCCGGTCCCGGACGAGCAGCAGCACCGCCAGCGGGACCAGGACGAACACCTGGAGGTAGCGCCCGAGTCCGGTGACGCCCGCCGTGACGTCGGCCGCCCCGGTCGCGGCGACCGCGATCGCGACGACCGGCAGCCCGAGGACGAGGGCGGCGGTCCGGCTCAGGGGGCGCCGGGCCCGTCGGACGGCGCCGAGGACGGCGATCAGCACCAGCACCCCGGACATCGCGTCGGCGGGGGTCCATCCGTCGCCGCCCCGCCCGGCGGTGGCGGCCCCCGACCCGGACACCGGCAGGGTGAGCAGCGCCATGAGGGCGAGCACCGGCAGCACGGGCGCGTACCGGCCGAGCAGGGCGAGGAAGACGGCGGCGGGGGAGGGCCCGGTCACGACGGGGGCGGACCCCGGGGCGGTGGCGAGGGCGGTGGTCTCGGTCACGGGTCAGCTCCCCGTCGGTCGGACGAGGACGGCCGCCGTGCGCAGCAGGATGCAGACGTCCTGCCAGAGCGACCAGGTGTCGATGTAGGCGTTGTCGAAGCGGGCCCGGTCCTCGATGGAGGTGTCCCCGCGCAGCCCCTCCACCTGGGCGAGGCCGGTGATCCCGGACGGCATCCGGTGCCGTTCCGCGTACCCCTCGTAGGTACGGGAGAACTGCCTGACGAAGTAGGGGCGTTCGGGGCGCGGGCCGACCAGGCTCATGTCCCCGCGGAACACGTTCCACAGTTGGGGGAGTTCGTCGAGCGAGGTGCGGCGCAGGAACCGGCAGAGGGCGCCCACCCGGCTGTCGTCCGCGACGCTCCACCGGGTCGCCGCCTCGCGGGCGTCGGCGGGGCGCAGGGTGCGGAACTTCAGCAGGGTGAACGGTCGTCCGCCGCGGCCGATCCGCTCCTGTCGGAACAGCACGCCGGGGCCGTCGGTGATCCGGATGAGGGCTGCGCACACCGCCAGGACCGGTGAGCCGGCCAGCAGCAGCGCACCGGACACGGTCATGTCGAGGGCGCGTTTGCGGACGGGTACGCGCCGGGCGCCGCCCGGCGGGAGCGGGGCGCAGACGAAGCCGGCGAGCCGGGGGCCGGTGCGCCCGGGGGCGTCCGCGTCGGGGGCGACGCACCAGAGCCGGTGGCCGAGTCCGGTGAGCGTCCGCAGCAGCGGGGCGTGCGTGCGGTGCGCCTCGGGCCCGGCGATCAGTACGTGGCGCACCCCGTTCTGGACGAGGGCCCGGCGCACCTCCTCGGTGGTGGTCAGGACCGGGGGCCCCGTCGCCGCCTCCGCCTCGGGCTCCTCCGACGCGGGTACGGGTCCGGCGGCGACGATCCCGACCGGGCGCACTCCGCAGCCCGGTTGCCGGAGCAGGGCCGAGGTCACCCTGCGCACGGTGTGGCCGTCCCCGATGACGAGGGCGGCGTGCGGCTGGCGCACGAGCTGTGCGCGACGGCGCGCGTACACGACGGCGCGCCCCGCGCAGGAGACCAGCGCCTGCCCGGTGCACCCGAGGGTGAGGGCGCCGAGCGTCAGGGCGGGTCCGGGGGAGAGGGCGGCCAGGAACGCCCCGAGGAGCGCCCAGCCGACGAGGGTCCGCCCGGCCAGCGACGGCGCCTCCTCCAGGACGGCGGGTACGGTCACCGCGCGCCGGCGCAGTGCGGCGCGCGCGTGCCAGCCGCCGATCCCGAGGGCGAGCCCCGCCACCAGCAGGGGGTGGCGCTGCGGTGCGGTGAGCGCGAACGAGGCCAGCAGGCCCGCCGCCGCGTCGAGCGCGAGCAGGGGAACGTCCAGGCGGGGGCGGGCGCGGCGGGTTCCGGCCCCCGTCTTGCTGCCGACCCCGTCGCCGCCGGGCCGCCGCGGGGCGAGCACGGAGACGGACGCCGTGGACCGGCCCGCCGTCGTGGACCGGGTGGCCGCGGTGGACCGGGTGGCCGCGGTGGACCGGGCGGATGCCGTGGATCGGACGGACGCGGTGGACCGGCCCGCCGCGGTGGGCCGGGTGGCCGTGGTGGATCGGGTGGATGCCGTGGGGCGGGTGGGGGCCGTGGGCTGGGTCGGGGCCGTCGGTCGGAACGGGGTGGGCGGCGGTGGGGAGGTGACGCCGCGTCCCGCCCGTGGCTGTCCCACGGGCGGAGGAACGATGCTGTCCGCGGTCACGAGTTGATGGACTCCCTGCACTGGGTGCGCTCCACGCCGAGCAGTTCGCGGTACACGGCCGCGACGGCGTCGGCGGACTGCCGCACATCGTGGGTGGTGAGGACGTGCCGGCGACCCTCCTGGCCGAGCACCGTGCGCCGCGGCGCGTCGAGCAGCAGCCGGGCCGTCGCGCGCGCCAGCGCGCCGGGGTCCCCGGGAGGCACGAGACAGTACGGCGCGTGACCGGGCGGCAGGCTTTCGCGCGCGCCGTCCACATCGGTGAGGAGTACCGGGCGCCCGCAGGCCATCGCCTCCAGCGGGGCGAGGGCCATGCCCTCCCACCGGGAGGGCAGGACGACCAGGTCGGCAGCCCGGTACCAGGGGCGCGGGTCGTCGACGGCGCCCGCGAAGATCACCCCTTCGGGTGAGGAGGCGCGGAGCGCGGCACTGTCCGGGCCGTCACCCACAAGAAGGAGTCGGGCCTCGGGGACGACCCGTGCCACCTCCCGCCACGCCCGGAGCAGGACGTCCTGCCCCTTCTGCCGGCAGAGCCGCGCCACGCACACCACGAGGGGCGCGTCGGGAGCCGTGTCCGCCAGCGCGGGGAGCGCGCGACGCAGGTCCCGCGTGCCCCGGGGCGCGGGCAACGCCCCCGCTGACGCCGGCGCGGGGTCGGCGGCCGGTCCGGGTCGGAAACGGCCGGTGTCCACCCCGTTGGGGATCACCGTCCACCGCCCCCGCACCCCGGCCGCCGCACCCGTGACCCGCTCCGCCTCGCTGACGCACACGATCCGGTGGGCCCACTGCGCCCCGTACCGCTCCCAGCACCGGCCGAGCAGGGCGAGCGGGCCGCCGACCGCCTCGAAGGACCAGGCGTGCGGCTGGAACACGGTGGGCACCCGACCGCGCACCGCGAGCCGTGCGGCGAGTCCGGCCTTGGCGCTGTGCGCATGGACCAGGTCGGGCCGGACCGCGTCCAACAGCCGGGCCAGCGCGCGCACTTCGCCGATCAGTGTCCGACCCGGGGAGCGGGTCGCCGGCCAACTGAGCCAGCAGGCCCCGGCCCGGGTCACCGCTTCGGCCAGCGGACCGTCCGGCGGGCAGGCGACCACGACCCGGACGGCGTCCGGCCCGGCGCACTGGGCGCGCACCAGGTCGGTGACCACCCGGGCCGCCCCGCCGTCGACCGGCTGGACCACGTGCAGCACGAGCGGCGGGCCCGTGGACCGCGACCCGGCCGGTGCGGGCGCCGCCGTCACCGCTTCGGACGTCAGCGCGGGGCCCGGTTCAGCGGGCATCGGCGTCGGTGTCGACCGCGGCGAACAGGACCCCGGCCCAGGCGACGTCCTTCTCGGAGGTCAGCCGGACGTCGAGGCGGCCACCGCCCGCGGCCACGGCGTCGCCGAGGTCGAAGACGTCGGAGTCGTACCCGAGGGTCCCGACGTACGAGGGGTTCCGACTCCCCTGCGTGCCGGGCTCGTTGACGGTGGAGTTGAGGAGGTCGCCGGCCGGGTTGCGGGCGTCCTTGAGGGTGCTCCCCTCGCGCCGGCCGACCGACACGCTCAGCGCGTCCCCGGTGGTCCCGGCGTCACCGTTGTACGCGACGAACCCGGCGGTGCCCCCGCCGCCGGCCGGGACGGTCACCCCGTCCAGCCGTACCGCGGCCTCGTGGTGCCCCTCGCCGAGGTACGCGAAGCCGTCCCACAGGGCGAGTTGCCGCAGCGGTTCGCTCTGCTTCTCGTACGCGACCACCAACGTCCAGCCGCCCCAGGCCCCGGCGCCGGAGGTCCCCATGGCCACGTTGACCTGGCCGACCGTCCACTGCCCCGAGCCGCCCGCGCGGACCTGCGCGGTCACGTCGGCCGACGCCTGGAACGCGTCGGCGCCGCCCGCGGTCCGGTGCCCGACGACGCTGTCGGCGAGCACCTCCTTGTACTGGCCCTCCGGTTCGGCGACGAGCACCCGGTCGTTGTCGACGGCCGGCTTCTGCTCGCCCGCCCGCAGGTTGCCGCCCCAGTACAGCCGGGCGTACGAGACCTTGGAGCCGCTGGGGACGCGCAGTTCGGCGCGGCTGGAGTTGTAGGTGTTCGCGTCGGAGTCCACGTCCGTGTAGAACATGTCGAACTCGTCGTTGGTGGCGGCGGCCTTCCCGGCGCGGGCGTCCGCGCAGGACACCGCCTCGCCGCCGTCGGCCGGGGTGCTCGTGGACTCGGCGCCCCGGCAGGTGATCGACACGTTCGCGGCGCGGACGATGCCGCCGTGCTGCACGGCGTGGAACCGCTGGGTGAACGGCACCTCCTCGGCCTCCTCCGCGTGCTGGCTCCGGGCGGGCGAGGCGGGCAGGGCGGTGGGTACGGAAGCGGGCAGCGCGGGGGTCTCGACCCCCGCGCCGTGGTCGGCCGGCGGCGCGCCGTGCACGTGCGGGGCGGCGGCGACGCCCCCCGCCGCCGTCACGGCACAGAGGGAAAGGACGCACACCGACGTGCGGGGCGGTACGAGCCGCCGGAGAACGGAACCGAGGGAATTGCGCATGACCGGTATTGCCCTTTCGGGAGATAAGCCTACTGAACCCGTCGAAAGGCAGTATGACCATCGCACTTCGATACCGTGTGACGCTCGCGGGTGATTCGGCCGAGCTGGCGAGGAAGGCCACTCTAACCGCCGAGCTTATTTGCTGCTGATACCGCTGAAGTCAGTGTGTCGGATTAATGCGTATCCGCGATTCCGTTCGGCACTCCCCCGGGTGTTGCTGAGCCGACGCGGCGAGAGATCACCCTTTCGGGCGCGGAACCCGCGGCGTGGTCGGGCGTTGGTCCTTGGGCCGGGCATCCCCGCCCGGTGCGTCACCCAACGACCTAGGAAGTACTTCTCATGTCGCGTACCGCGAAGGCTCTTGTCCTGTCCACCGTTGCCGCCGCGGCCGTCGCCGGCACCTCGGGGATCGCCGCTGCCGACGCCGGTGCCCATGGTGCCGCCGTGGGGTCCCCCGGCGTGCTCTCGGGCAACGTCATCCAGGTCCCGGTCCACATCCCGGTGAACGTCTGCGGCAACACCATCGACGTGGTCGGCATCCTGAACCCGGCCTTCGGCAACACCTGCGTCAACGACTGACGTTCCACCGCCGCGCGAGCCGCCCTGCCCCGCCCCGGGGTACGGGCGGCTCGTACGTGGGGGGCGGGGCGTCCGGGTGCGGTGACCCGAACGGGCGCCGGGTCACCCGGACCGCGAACCGCCGCGCCCAACAGCGGGAACGTGCCGTGACCCGCCGCGGACCAGGTGCGTCCGCGCGCCGAGCGGTTGCGGCGGGGTGCGCGGGATTCGACGGTGGGGGAGTTCCATCCCCCATCGAAAGGGACACCCTCATGCGCGCTCTTCTGGCGCGACGCCTCGGGACCACCGCGCTGTGCGCCGCCCTCCTCGCCGGCGCCGCCGCTCCCGCGTTCGCCTCCGACGCCGCCCCGTCCGCCCCGGACCGGTCGGCCCGCGGGGCACCCCTCCCCGACAACGACAAGGACGCCACGGAGGAGGTCACGCCCGAGGCGGTCCAGAGCACCCTCGAAGCCCTGGTCGCAGCCGCCGTGGCCGGTGACGCGGACGCGTTCGCCGCGCAGACCTCCACGCTGGTGGAGCAGGCCACCGAGCACGCCGCCTCCCTCGGGCTCGACGGCGCCGCACAGCCGCCGGCCGCGCCCGACCCGGCGACGGAGCTGACGCCGCTCGCCTCCCTGGAGTCGCTGTTCCACCAGGGCGGGGCCCCCTCGACGCTGCCGTTCCCGCTGGCTCCGGCGCCACAGGGCTGACGCGTCCGCGCAGGCCCGGGGGGGGGGGGGGCGCCCCCGGCGCCCCCCCCCCCGGCGTGTGTGGGGGGCGAAACAAACCCCGCGGGGGGTGGTAAAACCCCCCCCCCCCACCCCCCCCCCCCCCCCCCGCCCCCAAACCCCC
>NZ_JBHXEN010000018.1:0-45680 GCF_042724695.1 Streptomyces sp. NPDC127068
TCGGCGGTCACCCGCCGCAGGTAGGTGCGGAGCTTCTGCTCGTCGTTGATCGGTCCGCTCCGGCCGTCGTCAGTCTTCCCGGTACGGGCATGACAGCCGGGGGTGCCCGGCGCTACCGTCGGGGAACGCGCGCGCCGACCGGGGTGCGACCGTGGCGAGGAGGAGCCTTGGCGGCGTCGGAAACGGGAACCGCCGGGACGGTCCCCACAGCGGCGGCGGGCCCGCCGACCCCGGGCGCGGCGGGCGGCGGCCGAGCGACGGACCAGCCGCGCGGCGGACCCCAGGGGGACCGGCCGGCCCGCGGCGAACAGCGGATCGGGCTGTTGAACGGGGTCGCCGCGTACGGCATGTGGGGACTCGTCCCGCTGTTCTGGCCGTTGCTCAAGCCCACCGGGGCGGTGGAGATCCTCGCCCACCGGATGGTGTGGTCACTGGTCGCGCTCGCCCTCGCCCTGCTCGTCGTCCGGCGTTGGGCGTGGATCGGGACGCTGCTGCGCCAGCCCCGGAAGCTGGCGCTGATCGCGGTCGCGGCGATCCTCATCGCCGTCAACTGGGGCGTGTACATCTGGGCCGTCAACACCGGGCACGTGGTGGAGGCGTCGCTGGGCTACTTCATCAACCCGCTGGTGACCATCGCCATCGGGGTGCTGCTGCTGAAGGAACGGTTGCGGCCCTGGCAGTGGGTGGCGGTCGGAACGGGGCTCGCGGCCGTCGTGGTGCTCGCCGTCGGCTCCGGCCGGCCGCCGTGGATCTCGCTGTGCCTGGCGTTCTCGTTCGCCGTGTACGGGCTGGTGAAGAAGAAGACGGGTCTCGGCGGACTGGAGTCGTTGGCCGCCGAGACCGCCGTCCAGTTCCTGCCGGGCCTCGCGTACCTGGTGTGGCTGGGCTCCCGGGGTGAGGGGACCTTCGGTACCGAGGGCGTCGGGCATGCCGCGCTGCTCATGGCCACCGGAGTGGTGACCGCCGTGCCCCTGGTGTGCTTCGGGGCGGCGGCGATACGGGTTCCGCTGTCCACGTTGGGCCTGCTCCAGTACCTGGCGCCGGTGTTCCAGTTCGGGCTCGGGGTGCTGTACTTCCGGGAGGCCATGCCGGTGGAACGGTGGGTCGGCTTCGGTCTGGTCTGGGCGGCCCTGTCGATCCTCACCTGGGACGCGGTCCGCACCGCCCGCCGAGCCCGCAAACGGCTCGCCCCGGGTTAGGCGGGCGCGGCCAGCCGTTCGTCCCGCGGGGCGGGTTCACCGGCGGACGGCGCCTTCGGCGGACGGCTCCGGTACATCCCGTACAGCGCGAGGGCCAGCCCGACCAGCGCCATGCCCAGCGGCACCGTGAGCGCCCAGCGGAACGCACCGAGCCGTGCGTCCCCGCCGGCGAGCCCGTACACCGCGGTCACCGAGGAGATGCCGATGGCCGAGCCGAACTGCACGCACGTGGTGAGCAGTCCGCCGGCCAGCCCCTGTTCCGAGGAGTCGACGCCGTCGGTCGCCGCGACCGTCAACGGCCCGAAGACGAAGGCGAAGGCGATCCCGGTCATCAGCAGCCCCGGGAACATCGCGGCGTACGACCAGTCGCTCCCGATCCGCAGGGTCAGCCCGTAGGAGAGGGCCGCGAGGACGAACCCGCCGAGCACCACCCGGGCGCTGCCGAACCGACGCACCAGCACCGGGGTGAGCGTCGGTGCGAGGAGCGCGTCCACCCCCATCGCGATCAGGGCGAACGCCGTCTGGAGCGTGGACCAGCCGCGCAGTTCCTGGAGGTAGAGGGTGAGCACGAACTGGAAGCCGAAGAAGGAGCCGACGAACAGCAGGGCGCCCAGGTCGGCCCGGACCATCGCGGCCCGGCGGAAGATCCCCAACCGGACCAGCGGACGGGCCGCGCGCCGTTCCACCCGGACGAACACCACCGCGCTCAGGGCGCCCACGGCCAGCACCGCCACGGTCAGCGGCCACCCGTGGAACCCGTGCTCGAAGCGGACCACCCCGTAGGCGGTCAGCAGCATCGCCCCGGCCGCCGTGACCGCGCCGAACACGTCGAAGGACCCGGTGCCCCGCGGCGGGCGCGGGGGGTCGACGGGGACCAGCCAGAAGGCCGTGGCCAGCAGGACCGCCGCGAACAGCACGGGTGCGAAGAACACCCACCGCCACCCCAGCGCGGTGAGCAGCCCACCGGTCACCAGGCCGAGGGAGAAACCCGCGGCGTTGGCCCCGGCGTAGATCATCAGCGCTCTGGTGCGCGCCGGACCCTGCGGGTACGAGGTGGTGATCAGCGACAGGGCCGCCGGGGTCATGAACGCGGCGGCGACCCCAGTCACGAAACGTGCGGCGACGAGCATCCAGCCGTCCGTGGCGAAGCCGCCGAGGCCGGAGAAGGCGACGAAGACGGCGAGCCAGAGCAGGAACATCCGACGCCGACCGAGTAAGTCCGCCGCGCGCCCGCCGAGCAGGGTGAAGCCCGCGTACCCGAGCACGTAACCGCTCATCACCCAGGCCGCCGTGCCGGTGCCGAGACCGAGGTCGGCGCGGATCGTGGGCACCGCCACCCCGAGCATGGCGACGTCGGCGCCCTCCAAGAAGATCGTTCCGCAGAGCACGAGCAGGAGGGCCCCACTCCGTCTGCTCATCCGGGGGGTGGTCTCCGCGCCCATGGCGGGGCTCCTTCGAGGGGTCGCTGTGCCGCGCACCCGTCGGGGCACGTCCGGTCGGGTTACCGGCGTGAGGGTCAGTTCCCTCTTGTAACCACCTTGATCGTGCGGCACCCTCGGGAGTTGTGGAAGAGGGCACTTTGAAGTCACCGAGTAACCCGGACGGCACCGTGGGCGGCGGCGCGCGCCCCGAGCCCGATCCGTTCCAGTGGGACACCCGCGAGGACTGCGAGGTCCGGCAGATCCTCGACCGGATCGCCGACAAGTGGTCGCTGCTGGTCATCGCGCTGCTCGACGGGCACCGGATGCGGTTCACCGAACTGCGCCGGGAGATCGACGGCATCAGCCAGCGGATGTTGACGGTCACCCTGCGGCAGTTGGAACGCGACGGCCTGGTGCTGCGCACGGTGTACCTGGTGGTGCCGCCGCGCGTGGAGTACGAACTGACGCCGCTGGGCCGCACCTTGCACCAGACGGTCCACCTGCTGGTGGAGTGGACCGAGGAGCACCGCACCGAGGTGGCCGCGGCCCGTGCCTCGTACGACGAGCGGGCCGCGGCGGACCAGGGCGACCGCTGACCCGCTGCCGGTGCAGGGCGACCGCCGCCGTGGCAGGGCGCGCGGGGCTCACCGAGGGGCGGGCGGGGTCTGCCGTGCGCGGTGGGCGCGGACCTTGTGGCGGTTCCCGCAGCGCTCCATGGCGCACCAACGGCGCCGACCGGGGCGGGAGGTGTCCACGAACAGCAGGGAGCAGTTGTCCGTGGCGCACTCCCGGACCCGCTCGGCGTGCGGGCCGGTGAACAGCTCGACGGCGTCCCGGGCGACGGTCGACAGGAGGTGGGGCGCGGTGGCGCCGGGGGCCCAACCGCGTTCGCCTCCGGGGGTGAAGCACACCGCGAGGGGGGCGTGGGCCGCGGCGGCGTTGACGACCCGGTACGCGGCCTGGTCCGGCTGACGCCCGTTCACCCGGTCGGCGGCGATGCCGTGGAGGGCGTCCCGCAGGGCGCGGGCGGCGGGCAGGTCGTCCTCGGTGACGGGGAGGTCGAGGCCCCCGGGGAGGCGGCTCAGGGCGGCCCAGCGGATCAGGTCCGCCGGTTCGTGCAGCACCTCGAACCGGGCGAGCCAGCCCGGGCCGCCGGTGAGCAGCAGTTCCAGACAGAGCGCGCCGGGGTCGAAGCGGAAGGTCGTTCCGGCCCGGTCGCGCAGGGTGAGGCCGTCCCCCGGAGCGCGCCGCGGCGCACCCAACTGGAGTCCGTTCACCACCGCTTCGGCCGCGGGGCCCTGATCCGTGCTTGCCGTCTCCGTCACCTAACCACTATAAGTGGTTACATGACCTCACGGACACTGCACTGGAAGCTCGTCGTCGACGCCGGCGACCCCCACGCCCAGGCCGCCTTCTGGGCCGCGACCCTCGGGTACGAGATCGAGGACAACAGCGCCCTCATCGAACGACTGCTGGGGTTCGGAGCGGTGACCGAGGACCAGACCGTCGAGTCGGGAGGGCGCCGCGCCTGGCGGGACCTCATCGCCGTGCGACACCCCGACGACCCGTACGACGGGGACACCGGTACGGGACTCGGGCGCCGGCTGCTGTTCCAGCGCGTACCGGAACCGAAGACCGTCAAGAACCGGCTACATATCGACGTGCACACGCCAAACGGGGAACGGGAGGCGGAAGAGGCGCGACTGATCGCCCTGGGCGCTTCGGTCCTGCGCCGGGTGACGGAACCCGCAGGTGGATGGGTACTGATGGCCGACCCGGAGGGGAACGAGTTCTGCCTGCACTGACGGACCGACCCCCCGGGCGCACGGGCCGGGTCCGCTTACCGGACGGTCCACCGGTATCCGAACACCAGTGTCCAAATAGCGCCCTTGAGGGAATCCCTGATTCCGCTGACCATCGGGCTCCCCCGTCCCCACGGAATCCGGAGCCCCCGCCATGCCCTCCACCCCCACCCGGGCCGCCGCCGCACGACGCGCCCTGACCGCCGCCCTCGCCGCCGGGGCCACTCTGCTGACCAGCGGGTTCGTCACCGGGACCGTCGCCGCGCCCAGAGTTGCGGCGCCCGACATCCCGGTGACCGCCCTCCAGGCCCATCTGACCCAGTTCCAGTCCATAGCCAACGCCAACGGCGGCAACCGGGCCCACGGCAGGCCCGGCTACCGCGCCTCGCTCGACTACGTGAAGGCCAAGCTGGACGCCGTCGGGTTCACCACCTCCATCCGGACCTTCACCTCGGGCGGGCGCACCGGCTACAACCTGATCGCCGACTGGCCGGGCGGCGACCCGAACCAGGTGGTCATGGCCGGGGCCCACCTCGACAGCGTCGCCGCGGGCGCCGGCATCAACGACAACGCGACCGGCTCGGCGGCCGTCCTGGAGACCGCGCTCGCCGTGGCGCGCACCCAGTACCAGCCCACCAAGCACCTGCGGTTCGCCTGGTGGGGCGCGGAGGAGTCGGGGCTGGTCGGCTCCCGCAACTACGTGAACGGGTTGTCGGCGGCGAACCGCTCCGTCATCAAGGGCTATGTGAACCTCGACATGGTCGGCTCCCCCAACCCCGGCTACTTCGTCTACGACGACGACCCGGTCATCGAGCAGACCTTCAAGAACTACTTCACCGGGCTCGGCGTCCCCACCGAACCGGAGACCGAGGGCGACGGCCGTTCCGACCACGCCCCGTTCAAGAACGTGGGCATCCCGGTCGGCGGACTGTTCACCGGCGCCAGCTACGCCAAGACCGCCGCCCAGGCCGCCAAGTGGGGCGGGACCGCGGGGCTGGCCTTCGACCGCTGCTACCACCGGGCGTGCGACACCACCGCGAACGTCTCGGCGACCGCCCTCGACCGCAACAGCGACGCCCTCGCCCACACCCTGTGGGCCCTGTCCTCCTGACGGACCCCGGGCGGGAGCC
The DNA here is from genome assembly GCF_042724695.1 of Streptomyces sp. NPDC127068. Taxonomy (NCBI): domain Bacteria; kingdom Bacillati; phylum Actinomycetota; class Actinomycetes; order Kitasatosporales; family Streptomycetaceae; genus Streptomyces; species Streptomyces sp. NPDC127068. The sequence continues at coordinate 5,553 of NZ_JBHXEN010000018.1, forward strand.
GTCGCGCCGACGACGGCTCCCGCCCGGTCGGAGCTCCCGCCGAGAACGAGCAGTATGACCAAAAACGACCGGCCACTGACCAAAAATTGACACTGAGGCAAGCCTCACCTATTCATTAGGGCGTCCGAAAACACGTTCCCGCAGGTCGTCGGTGCACCGGCCCCGGGTTGCCCAGGAGGCCCTCATGCGTCGCCCGCTCGCCCGTCGCGGTACCGCCCTAGCCCTTTCCGCCCTGCTCCTGCCCGCGCTCGCCGCCTGCGGTTCGAGCGACGGGGACGACAAGGCCGAGACCAAGAAGGGCGGCGACTCCCAGGCGAAGACCGCGGACGAGCTGGTCATCTACTCCGGCCGCAACGAAGAGCTGATCTCCCCGATCATCGACAAGCTGGAGAAGGCCACCGGCACCAAAGTCGAGGTCCGCTACGGCGACAGTGCCGAACTCGCCGCCCAGATCATCGAAGAGGGCTCCCGGACCAAGGCCGGACTGTTCTTCTCGCAGGACGCGGGTGCGCTCGGCGCGCTCTCCGGCGCCGGGCTGCTCGCCGACGCGCCGCAGAAGTCGCTGGCGAAGGTCGACAAGGCGTTCCGCGGCGCCGAGAACGACTGGGTCGGCGTCTCCGGCCGCTCCCGGGTGATCGCGTACAACCCGAAGCAGACCACCGAGGTCCCCGACAGCGTCAAGGAGCTCACCGAGCCGAAGTGGAAGGGCAAGGTCGGCTACGCGCCCACCAACGCCTCGTTCCAGGCGTTCGTCACCGGCATGCGCGTCCTGGAGGGCGACGCGGCCACCCTGAAGTGGCTCAAGGGCCTCAAGGCCAACGGCGCCAAGCAGTACGCCAAGAACGGCGCGATCCTCGACGCGGTGGACGCCGGTGAGGTCTCCCTCGGTCTGATCAACCACTACTACTGGTACGAGAAGGCCGCCGAGGTCGGTGCCGACAAGGTCAACGCGAAGATCCACTTCCTCCCCGGCGGGGACCCGGGCGCGCTGATCAACGTGGCCGGCGTCGGAGTCCTCAAGGACGGCGGGCAGCAGGCCGCCGCCGGGAAGGCCGTCGACTACCTGCTCTCCGCCGAGGCGCAGAAGTACTTCGCCGAGGAGACCAAGGAGTACCCGCTGGCCTCCGGCGTGACCTCCACCGTGAAGGACCTGCCCCCGCTCGCCTCCCTGGACGCCCCGGAGATCGACCTCGGTGAGCTGGAGTCGCTCCAGAAGACCCTGGAGATGCTCAAGGAAGCCGGGCTGGTCTGACAGCCGCACGGCAGGAACACCGGACTCCACGGTGAACGACAGCGTGACCGCGCGGACCGCCGCGCGGGAGCGGGGCGCCGCTCCGCCGCACCCGGACGGACCGTCCCGGGCGCGGCGGGGCGGCTCCGCCCGTTCCTCGGCCCGCGGGTCCGTGCTCGCCGCCGCCCGACGACGGGTGCCGCCGCTCGTCCTGCTGCTGCCCGCCACCGCCGCGGCGCTCGTCGCCCTGCTCCCGCTCGGCTACCTCGGGGTGCGCGCCCTGGAACGCGGATGGGGCTTCGCCTGGGACATCGTGTCCGAACAGCGCACCCTCGAACTGCTCGGCCGCAGCCTCGGACTCACCGCGATCGTGGTGGGCGCGTCCCTGGTGCTCGGGATCTCCCTGGCCTGGCTGACCGTGCGGACCGATCTGCCCGGCCGCAAGGCGTGGGCGGTGCTCGCGACGCTGCCGCTCGCCGTGCCCAGCTACGTCGCGGCCTTCACCTGGATCTCCGCGGCGCCCTCGCTCGCGGGGCTGACCGGAGCGTCGATCACCCTGACCTTCGCCTGCTTCCCGTACGTCTACCTCCCGGTGGCCGCGGTGCTGCGGGGCATCGACCCGGCGCAGGAGGAAGCGGCGCGGTCGCTGGGCAGCAGCGCACTGGGCGCCTTCCTGAAGGTCGCCCTCCCGCAGCTGCGGCCCGCGGCGGCCGGCGGCGCGATCCTCGTGGCGCTGTACGTCCTGTCGGACTTCGGTTCGGTGTCGATCACCCGGTACGACACCTTCACCCGGGCCATCCACACCTCGTACCAGGCGAGTTTCGACCGCACCCCGGCCGCCGTGCTCGGCTGCGTGCTGGTCGCCATGACCGTGCTGCTGGTGCGGGCGGAGAACCGCACCCGGGGCCGGGCCGGCCACTCCCGCACCGGCCGGGGCAGCGCCCGGCCACCGGTCCGCCTGCGGCTCGGTGCGTGGACCGCCCCCGCACTGGTCTGGTGCACCGCCGTCGCCGGCGCCTCCGTCGCCTTCCCGCTGGCGACCCTCGGCTACTGGCTCACCGTCGGCAACTCCGGCTTCGACGGGGAGAAGTTCTGGCCCGCAGTGCTCGCCACCCTCGGCGTCGCCGCCGTGGGCGCCGCCGTCACCACCCTGCTCGCCCTCCCGGTCGGGGTGCTGTCGGCCCGCTACCGGGGGCGGCCCGCCCGACTCCTCGAACAGTCCGTGTACGCGGGACACGCCGTCCCCGGGATCACCGTCGGACTGGCCCTGGTGTTCTTCTCCATCCGGTACGCCTATCCGCTGTACCAGGAGTTCCCGCTGCTCGTCGTCGCGTACGTGGTGCTGTTCCTGCCGGTCGCCGTCGCCTCGGCCCGCGCCGCGGTGCTCCAGGCGCCGCCGGTGCTGGAGGACGTCGCCCGCTCGCTGGGCCGCAGCCCCCTCCAGGTGCTGCGGGAGGTCACCGTGCCGCTCGCCGCACCCGGCATCGGGGCGGGCGCGGCCCTCACCTTCGTCGTGATCATGAAGGAACTCCCGGCGACGCTGCTGCTGCGGCCCACCGGGACGGACACCCTCGCCACCCGGCTGTGGACCGAAACCGGCGCCGGCGCCTTCGCCGGCGCCGCGCCCTACGCCGCGGCCATCGTGCTGCTCGCCGCCGTCCCCTCCTACCTCCTCGGAAGGCGCTCATGACCTCCGCCCCGCTGAGCAGGCCCCGGTGACCGGGCTGCGCATCACCTCGGTGTCCAGCTCGTACGGACCGGGCGACCCGGTGCTCGACGGGGTCGACCTCACCGTGCCCGAGGGCGAGGTGGCCGCCCTGCTCGGCCCCTCCGGCTGCGGCAAGACGACGCTGCTGCGGGTGATCGCCGGGTTCCTCGATCCGGACGCCGGCGAGGTCTCGGTCGGGGGCCGCACCGTGAGCGGACCGGGCGTACGGATACCGCCGGAGCGGCGCGGGATCGGCCTCGTCGCCCAGGAGGGGGCCCTGTTCCCGCACCTGAGCGTGGCACGCAACGTCGCCTTCGGGCTGCGCGGTGCCCCCCGCGGCGAACGGCGCTCGCGCACCGCCGAGATGCTGGAGCTGGTGGGGCTCGGGGACTTCGGCGAGCGGATGCCGCACGAACTGTCCGGCGGACAGCAGCAGCGGGTGGCACTGGCCCGGGCCCTGGCGCCCCGCCCCGCGCTGGTCCTGCTCGACGAGCCGTTCAACGCGCTCGACAGCGGGCTGCGGGCGGGGCTGCGCTCCGACGTCCGGACGGCGCTCCGGGCCGCCGGGGCCACCGCGCTGTTGGTCACCCACGACCAGGAGGAGGCCCTGTCCTCGGCGGACCGGGTCGCCGTGCTGCGGGCCGGCCGGGTCGTGCAGTGCGCGCCTCCCGAGGAGTTGTACGCCCGACCCGCCGACCCGTGGGTGGCGTCGTTCGTCGGGGCCGCCGTACGGCTGCCCGGCACGCTCGACGCGGACGGCGCCGGGGCCGGGGACGGCGTCGGCGTCGGGCGGGCGGTCACCGCGCTCGGGCCCGTCACGGTCACCGACCCGGACGCCGGGGCCGCTCAGCGGGTCGGCACGGTCGTCCTGCGCCCGGAGCACCTGCGACTGGTGCCGTCCGCGGAGGCCGGGCCGGACACCCCGACGGGACGGGTCACCGAGGTCCGCTTCCACGGGCACGACGCGCTGGTCCTCGTCTCCGTCGCGGAGGCGGGCACGGTCACCGTACGGGTGCCCGGCCCCGTCGCGGTGCGCTCCGGTGACGTGGTCGGCGTACGGGTCGCGGGGAACGGCACCTTCCACCGCGGGTGACGCAGCCGTCGCGGGTGACGGGGCCTTACGTCGTCACGTCCTTCGTGGTGAACCGCGCCCACGCCGCCGACCCGAACACCGCCGCGTACAGGGCCTGCACGCCGAGGTTCCGGACGATGTCGTCCCAGTACACCGGGGCGCGCATCACATCGGCGAACGACAACCAGTGGTGCGAGAACAGATACGGGTGCAGCACGTCCAGTTGGGGTATCTGGTCCAGGATCTGCACCGTGATCAGCAGCCCGACGGTGGTCGCCATCGCGGCGATCCCACTGCCGGTGAGCGTGGAGACGAACAGCCCCAGCGCGGCGACCCCGAGCAGGGACACCGCGACGAGCAGCGCGATGAACACCGCCCGGGCCAGCCCCTCGGCGAACCCGATCCGGGTGCCCGAGATGGTGGTGACCTCGCCCAGCGGGAACAGCAGCGCCCCCACCGCGAGTGCCGACACGGCCACCACCAGGGTCGCCACCAGGCAGAACGTCATCGTCGTCGCGTACTTGACCAGCAGCAGTCGGCTCCGGCCCGCCGGTGCGACGAGCAGGTAGCGCAGGGTGCCGGCACTCGCCTCGCCCGCGATCGCGTCCCCCGCGACGACGCCGACCGCCATGGGCAGGAAGAACGGCAGGGTCGCGGCGAGTCCCGCGAACACCAGGAACAGCCCGTTGTTGGTGACCTGGGCCAGGAACGCCGGGCCCGCCTCCCCGGAGCCGCCGCCCGCCGTGGAGCCGCCGCCCGTCTCCACCCGGATCGCGACGCCGATCAGGATCGGCACCGCCGCGAGCACGGCCAGCAGGGCGAGGGTCCGCCAGCGCCGGAACGTGGTACCCAGTTCGGACCGCAGCAGCCCGAACGTCCAGGCCCACCGGGCAGTGCGCTCCCCCGGCACCGCGCCGGTCGTGGCAGTCGCGCCGGTCGTGGCGGTCGTTTCACTGAGCGACATCGAAACCCTCCCCCGTGAGCGCGACGAACGCGTCCTCCAGCGAGCCCCGCTCGATCCCGAAGCCCCGCACCCGCACGCCCGCCGCCACCAGTGCCGCGGTGACCTCCGCAAGGTCGCCCTCGGGGGGCTCCGCCAGCACCCGGTCCCCGTCGGCGGAGACCCACGCGACCCCGCCCGACACCCCCCCCCCCCCCACCGCCGCGGTGGGGGGGGCGGTCACCCCCTGGTGGCCGCGCCCGCCCGCGACCAACTCCGCGACCGGGCCCTGGGTGATCAACCTGCCCCGGGCCATCACCGCCGCATGGGTGCACACCTGCTCGATCTCGTCGAGGAGGTGCGAGGAGAGGAACACCGTCGTCCCGTCCGACGCCAACTCCCGCACCAGGGCGCGGATCTCCCGCATGCCCTGCGGGTCGAGGCCGTTGGTCGGCTCGTCCAGGACGAGGAGGCGGCGGGGCCGCAGCAGGGCCGCCGCGAGCCCCAGCCGCTGCTTCATCCCGAGGCTGTAGGCCCGGGCCCGTTTCCCCGCGGCGGCGGTGAGCCCCACCCGGTCCAGAGCGGCGCCGACCCGGGTCCGACGGGTACGGGGATCGGCGGTGGGATCCGCCGCGTCGTACCGCAGGAGGTTGTCCCGCCCGCTCAGGAAGCCGTACAGCGCGGGGCCCTCGATCAGGGCGCCCACCCGGGGCAGCACGGTGCGCGCGGCACCGGGCATGGAGTGCCCCAGCACCTCGGCGGAACCCCCGGTCGGTTCGATCAGCCCCATCAGCATGCGGATCGTGGTGGTCTTCCCCGAGCCGTTGGGTCCGAGGAACCCGAAGACGGTCCCCTCGGGCACGCTCAGGTCGAGCCGGTCGACGGCGAGTTGCCCACCGCGGTACCGCTTGGTGAGCCCCCTCGTTTCAATCGCCACGCCCCGCGCCCCGTCGACACGCGGCCCCTCGATCCGTTCCGTCACGCGCCCCACCTCCATCCCTGACGCTACCCGCCGCCCACGGGATGTCGCCGGTCCCGCCGGGCCACCGGATCAGATGACGCTAGTCGGCATCCTGCTCTTCCAGCCACTTCGTCATCACCCGGTTCGTCTCTTCCGGCTCTTCCTGCTGGATCCAATGACCGCAGTCCAGACTGACCACTTCCACCCGGGGCACGAACTCCGCCAGCCGCTCCGACTTCTGGATCACGTCCCGGTCGCCGTAGATCATGAGCGTGGGCTGTTGGATGATCGGGTCCACGTCCGCCAGCAAGTGCCAGTTGCGGTCCAGGTTCCGGTACCAGTTCACACTGCCCGTGAACCCGGTCGATTCGAAGGCGGAGACGAAAACGGCCAGTTCGCTGTCGCTCATGACGGGATCACCGAGCGGCTTCTCCGCTCTGGCGAGATCGATCAGCGCCATACCCGGCTGAGGCTCCTTGAGGGGCTCGTTCTTCCGGTACAGGTTGCGGAGGAACCGGAAGGTGTTCTCGTCGAACACGGCGTCCGCGACACCCGGCTGCCGATTGAAGTGGACGAAGTAGAAGTCGCCGCCGAGCACCGCTTCCATGAACGCGATCCAAGGCGTTTCTCCGCGCTCCTGGTAAGGCAAGCTGAGGTTGATCACTTTGTTGACCCGGTTCGGATGCAGCAGGGTCAGGCACCAGACGACCATCGCTCCCCAGTCATGACCGACGAAGGTGGCGTCCTCGTACCCGTAGTGATCGAGAAGCGCGACGAGATCACCCGACAGGTGCTCGATGTCGTAGTCCGTCACTTCGGCCGGACGGGATGAATTGCCGTAACCCCGCTGGTTCGGCACGATGACGTGGTAACCCGCCGCGGCGAGGGCGGGCATCTGATGACGCCAGGAAAAGGCGTGCTCCGGCCAGCCGTGACAGAGCACGATGGGCTTTCCGGCATTCTGCCGGCCCGCTTCGAAGACTTCCAGCTCCACGCCGTTGACCGAAACGAGGGTGGGCTCGGGAAAATCAACCGGATCGAACATGGCTCTGCCTCTCTTGCTTTTCAGGGTGATCGGGCTCAGACGGCGGAGGTTCCCGAAGAATGCGCCGACGCACCCCGGGTGGGCAGGGGGGCGATACGGCTACGGCAGCGGGACTCGCCGGTGAGGCCATGTCGCCATCCTGCCGACCGAAACCGGTCAGCCCATGACCGGTTTTTATGGAAGTGTCGTCGGTATGCGAACCGATCGGCTGGTGGCCATCCTCCTCCTGCTGCAACGGCGCGAGCAGGTGACAGCGGCAGAGGTCGCCCGCGAGCTGGAGGTCTCCGAGCGCACCGCCCGCCGCGACCTCGACGCCCTGGCCATGGCCGGGGTGCCCGTGTACTCCCTCCAGGGCCGCAGCGGCGGCTGGCGCCTGGTGGGCGGCGCCCGTACCGACCTGTCCGGGCTCACCGCCAGCGAGGCCCGCGCCCTGTTCCTGGTCGCCGGCCCGGCCTCGACGGCGACACCGGCCGTGAAGGCAGCACTGCGCAAGCTCGTCCACGCCCTGCCGGAACCCTTCCGGGTGCAGGCCGAGGCAGCAGCGTCGTCGCTGGTCACGGACCCGCAGCGATGGGGATCGAGCCGGATCGAGCCCCGGCCGCCCCGCTTCCTCGACGAACTCCAGGACGCGGTGATCCGCGGCGTCCAGGTGCGGCTCGGCTACGTCGACGGCAAAGGCGCCGAAACCGAAAGAACCGTCCACCCGCTGGGCATCGTCGCCAAGGGCCCGTCCTGGTACCTCGTCTGCCACACCGAGGCCGGCCGGCGGACCTTCCGCATCGACCGCGTCTCGTCAGCCGACCCGACCGACGATCCCGTGCACCGACCGGAGGACTTCGACCTCGCCGAGAGCTGGCACGAGATCGCCGACGAGATCGAACGCAGGCGAGCGCCCCTCGAAATCCAGGCGGTATGCGCACCCCCCGGGATGTACCTGCTCCGGATGATGCTCGGCAGCCGACTCCAGGTGGGGGGTTCCACGGCCGACGGCCGGATCGAGGTCCTGATCCGCGGCCACAACGCGTACGCACTCGCCGGCGAGCTCGCCGGGCTGGTCGAATGGCTGGAGGTGACCGGCCCTCCGGGCGTGCGGGACCACCTGGCCGCGATCGGCACCGCGCTCGTCGAGCGATACGGCTGAGACCGTCCCGTGGTGTCGATCGTCCAGTGCGCCCCCGAGGACATCGCGATGCGTTCCGGCGACACCTGCTGGCGGGTCAGATCACCCCGGATACCGCCCCCCGGCCGGCTCTCGGCAACGGGGCACCCATTTCCGGGGGTGAGGTGACCGCTGCGGTCCCGCCGCGCCGCACCCCGCCCCCGGACCTTGCGGCCTAGCGGTCGCTGTTGGCCGCCTTGACCAGCGCGTCCTTGGTCACGGCACCGACGTACACCGTGCCGTCGTCGGTCACCAGGGCGTTGATCAGACGCGTGGAGTACACCGTCCCCGAACCGAAGGAACCGGAGACCTTGTCCCCGAGGGAGTCGAGGAACTGCTGGGCCGCGCCCGCCCCTTCGTCTCCCCGGCCGGTTTCGCCGGACGCGGCGGACCCGCCGGGCTCACCTATCCGGGCGATGGTGCTCCAGCCCTCGCCGAGGGTCTTCGACCCCGCGCCGCTCTGGGCACTGCCGAGGCCGGGCAGCCCGAAGCCGTCGAACCTGCCCAGGTCCTCCGAGCCCTTGTCGTTCTTGGCGTCCGCCAGGTCGTCCGCCTCGGTGACGTCGGCACCCTTCGGCGGGGTGAAGTCGAACGTCGAGGCGGCGGGCTTGGCGAAGTCGACCTTGGTGAAGCTGACGTCGACGATGGCGCTGCCCCCGGATGCGGGCACCAGCGTGAACTTCAGCGGGACGCCGTTCTTCGCGTCCACCGCTATCTGCACCGAACCGACCGTGGAACCGGCCTGCTTCGGCTTGAGGACGAGCTTGTAGGCGTCCCGCCCGGCGACCCGGGAGCTGCCGTCCACCGTGACCGAGGTGGTGTCGCCAGCCGCCTTGAGCACCTCGTCGGCGAACTCCTTCGGTGTGGCGGGCACGTCCGCGCCCCGCTTCGGGGCGTCCTCGCCGGGAGCGCCCGCGGTGACGTCCTTCGCGTGGAAGACCTGGTTGGAGCCGCTGTCATAGGCCCAGACGTCGCCGTCGTTCTGGATGAGGCTGTACTCGGAGCCCTTGCCCAGGATCGACAGCTTGGTCCGCTCGGGGCCGTCGGCCGCGACGCGCAGCGTGTGCGTACCCGAGGCGAGTTCCATCAGCTTGGCCTGCGGGTCCGCGGAGCCGCTGCCGCCCTCTCCGGCCTCGGGCACGAAGGAACTCAGCGCGTCACCGAAGTCGGGCAGTCCCAGATCGGTGCTGATCTTCACCGTGCCGGAGAGCTGCTCGGTCTCCGAGGCGGCGATCTTCTCGATGAGCTGCTGGGCGCTGATCTTCGGCAGGTCCGGGTCTCCCGAGTCGGCGAGCGCGGGGACCAGACCGATGGTCGCCGCCGCCACTCCCACGACCGTCACCGGGACGGCGTACCTGGCCGCCCGGCGGCGTCCCGCGCGGGGGCGTGCGGGGCGTGCGCCCGGCTCGACGTCCGCGTCGGAAGTCTTGTTGGATTCGTACGGTGCCATGTGTGCCCTACCTCCGTGGTCGGCGGCGACCTTCCGTATCCCTCTTGGGTCCACCCCGCGCCGCCATTCTCACTGGAACTGCTCAGGAGTGGTCTTCCCCCATGACACCAAACCGGAGGCGGTGGGGCGTCAGACCTCGGAGCCAACTTCACGTACTGCCCGGGTATGACATGAGCGGGGGAACGCTTACCCCTCCCGTAGGGGATGGGCCCGGGTCGGGGAGCCTGATCGGGGGGGCGGATCGGGGGGGGCCGGGCCGCAGGGGCAGCGCCGGGAGACTCAACCGGCGCGGTGCACCACGGCGTCACACAGTTCGACCAGCGCGGCCTTGGCATCGCACTCGGGTAGTGGTTCCAGGGCGGCGCGCGCGTCCTCGGCGTAGCGCACGGTGTCCTTGCGGGCGTGCTCCAGCGCGGGATGCGCCCGCAACCGGGTCAGGGCCTCCCGGTGCCGGGCGTCGTCGCTCAGGTCCGAGGCGAGGAGTTCGCACAGGGCGAGGTCGTCCGGGTCGCCGAGTCGTTCCGCGCGCTCCCGCAGCCGCAGCACGGGCAGGGTGGGGATGCCCTCGCGCAGGTCGGTCCCCGGCGTCTTGCCCGACTCGTGCGAGTCGGAGGCGATGTCCAGGACGTCGTCGGCGAGCTGGAAGGCGATGCCGAGCCGTTCGCCGTACTGCGTCAGCACGGTCACCACCGTCTCGTCGGCCCCGGACATCATCGCGCCGAAGCGGCCGGCCACGGCGATCAGGGAGCCGGTCTTGCCGCCGATCACGTCGAGGTAGTGCGCCACCGGGTCGCGCCCGTCCCGGGGGCCCGCGGTCTCCAGGATCTGCCCGGTGACCAGTCGTTCGAACGCCTCGGCCTGGATGCGGACGGCGTCCGGCCCCAGGTCGGCCAGGATGTGCGAGGCGCGCGCGAACAGGAAGTCGCCGGTCAGGACGGCCACCGAGTTGTCCCAGCGGTTGTTCGCACTGGGCACCCCGCGCCGGACGTCGGCCTCGTCCATCACGTCGTCGTGGTACAGCGTCGCCAGGTGCGTCAGCTCGACGACGACGGCCGCGGGCACCACCCCGGGCGAGTCGGGATCGCCGAACTGGGACGCCAGCAGTGCCAGCAGGGGGCGGAACCGCTTGCCCCCGGCGCGGACCAGGTGCTGGGCCGCCTCCGTGATGAAGGGCACCTCGCTCTTGGTGGCGTCGAGCAGCCCCTCCTCGACAGCAGCCAATCCGGCCTGGACATCGGCTTCGAGAGCCTGGTCCCGCACGCTCAGCCCGAAAGGCCCGACGACGGTCACGAGGGGGTCTCCTGTCTGCTGACGATCACTAGGTCGTACACATGGCTGGTCGATGTGTCGCTGCCCTCACTCAAGTCAGCGTATCCGGTCCCCTTTCGATCACTGTGAGCCCCCGCCCGCCCATGGCGGTCGGCACGCGATCGACGTTGCCGCGTTTTTGATCAGCTCATCTGATTTCACCCGAGATAGCGGAGAAACCACCGAAAGGCGGGAAAAGCCAGCTCCGGCACAAGGTTCCCATCCCCGCTCGCCCCCCCGACCACCGCCCCCGGCCACGGGCAACGCACCCGAGCGGAACGCACCCGATCAAGGGGCGCGGGGAACTACGCGAACCCGAAGCGCACCCCACAGAAACCACGCACGCCCAGCAGAACGCACCCGACCAGGCGCAGCGCACCCGCCCCCGCGGCGCGCCACCCCGGCCTCAGGGCCGAGCCCGCCCCACCCGAGCCCGCGGACGGGCCTGACTCACGATCCCCGCCCGGAGGTCCGCCGCCGCCCCGTAGAGCCGCTCCAGCACCACCGCGACCCCGTCGTCCTCGTTGGACACCGCGATCTCGTCGGCGACGGCCTTCAGGTCCTCGTGCGCATTGGCCATGGCGACCCCGTGGGCCGACCACAGGAACATGGGAATGTCGTTGGGCATGTCGCCGAAGGCGAGGGTCGCCGCCGGACCGGTGCCGAGCAGCGCGGCGGCCCGTGCCAGGGCGGTGGCCTTGGTGATGCCGAGCGGCTGGAGCTCCACCGCGCCGGGGCCCGCCATCGTGATGGTGACGAGGTCCCCGACGACCGCGCGGGCCGCGGCGGCCAGCGCGTCCTCGGGGATTCCGGGGCGGTGGATCAGCACCTTGGTCAGCGGACGGGACCACAGCTCGTCGCGGTGCCGGGCGCGCTCCCCCGACAGGGTCGGATGGGTGACCGTGAACCCGGGCTCCATGAGCATCAGCCCGTCCGTGCCGTCCTGGTTGACCGCCGCGTACACGGAGCCGACCTCCGCCTCGATCTTGCCGAGGGCGACCTCGGCGATCTCCCGGTCGAGCGTGACCGACCAGACGATCCGCCCGGTGCCGGCGTCGTAGAGCTGGGCGCCCTGACCGCACACCGCGAGCCCCTGGTGGCCCAGTCCGCGCAGGACCGGCACGACCTGCGGAACGGGCCGGCCGGTGGCCACGATGTGCGTCGCGCCCGCCGCGACGGCAAGGGACAGGGCGGCGCGGGTGCGCGGCGAGAGGGAGTCGTCGTCGCGCAGCAGGGTGCCGTCGAGATCGGTGGCGATGAGGGCGAATGCAAGTGCGGGCATGATCCCGAGAATACGGACGCCGCACGCCCAACGGGCCCACAGTGGCCAGGAGATGACCGAGAGGGGGTCGGTGCGGTAATGGAGTCTGACGGTATTTCAGGCTCCGTTCGGCCCCGGCGCGCCCCGCTCCCGAACACCCCTGCGTACGAAGCTGCGCATGCGCCCGTCTGTGCGAGGAGCACGGGCTGCGCGGGCGGTGCTTCCACCGCGGCGCGCGGCGGCCCGCCGGAGCGCGCCCGGGCCGACGGCCCCGGAGAACCCGGAATCCGGTCATCTGACCGATCGGGCACGGCGGGCCCTTCCGTCACTGCCCCCGCACCACCACGGGGACGTAACGTGTGCCCCAACCACACGGAAAGTGAGGCAGCAGCGATGCCCGACCCCCACGAGCACACCCCGCTCGACCGTCCCCAGGGCGACCCCTTCGACCTCGCCGCGGGTGACCCCTTCGGTCCGCACAACCTTCCGTACGGTGTCTTCTCCCTGCCCGCGTCGGACGCCTCCCCCACCGCTCCTGGAGTTGCCGGCGCCCCGGACGGACGCCGGGTCGGCGTGCGCCTCGGGAACCACGTCCTCGACGCCGGGGCGGTCGCCGCAGCGCTCGGTTCGCCCTACGTGTCGCTCCTCGCGCGGCCCACCCTCAACCCGCTGCTCGCGGCCGGTCGCACCGCCTGGAGCGACGTGCGGCGCGCGCTGACCGCATGGGTGACCGTGCCGGCGCACCGGGAGACCGTACGACCGCTGCTGCACCCGTTGTCCGAGGTGACGCTGCACCTGCCGTTCGAGGTGGCGGACTACGTCGACTTCTACGCGTCCGAGAACCACGCGCGCAACGTCGGACGGATCTTCCGCCCCGACGCCGAGGACTCCCTGACGCCCAACTGGAAGCACCTCCCGATCGGTTACCACGGCAGGTCGGGCACCGTGGTCGTGTCCGGGACCGATGTGGTCCGGCCGCAGGGGCAGCGCAAGGGTCCCGACGATCCGGCACCGGTGTTCGGGCCCTCGGTGAAGCTCGACATCGAGGCCGAGGTCGGGTTCGTGGTCGGCGTCCCCTCCGCACAGGGTTCCCCGGTCGCCCTCGGGGACTTCCGCGAGCACGTCTTCGGGCTGTGCCTGCTCAACGACTGGTCGGCGCGGGACCTCCAGGCGTGGGAGTACGTGCCGCTCGGCCCGTTCCTCGGCAAGTCCTTCGCCACCTCGGTCTCCGCCTGGATCACCCCGCTCGACGCCCTCGACGACGCCCGGACCGCGCCGCCGCCGCGCACCCACGCACTGCTGCCGTACCTGGACGACTCCCCCGAAGCCTCCGGCGAACCGGGCGGCCAGGAGCCCGGCGGCTACGACCTGCGCATCAGCGTCGCGATCAACGGCCGGACCGTCGCCGAACCGCCCTTCGCCACGATGTACTGGACGGCCGCGCAGCAGCTCGCCCACATGACGGTGAACGGCGCCTCGCTGCGCACCGGCGACCTCTACGGTTCCGGGACCGTCAGCGGCCCGCGGCCGGACCAGCGCGGCTCCCTGCTGGAGCTCACCTGGAACGGACGGGACGCGCTGGACCTCCCCGACGGCCCGCGCACCTTCCTGCGGGACAAGGACGAGGTGACCCTCACCGCCTGGGCCCCGGGTCCGGACGGCGTCCGGGTCGGCCTCGGCGAGGTGCACGGACGGGTCGTCGCGGGCGGCTGAACGGCTCCCACCGGCTCGGCCGCGCGGGGGACGGGAGCAGTGCGCCCCGCCGGGCGGCCGAGCGGTCGGTCAGCCGCCCGGGCGGTCACCAGCCGAGGTCGTCCGGCTCCTCCGGCTCGGCGCTCCAGTCGAACGCGTCGTCCGCCGCCGAGGACGCGACGGGTTCCCGCGTGGCGGCCCGGGTGCCCGACGGCGCACCACCGGCGTCCGGAGCCGGTTCGGCGGGAGCCGCAGGGGCCGACGAACGCCCGCCGTCCGACGCGCCCGCGGAGGCACCCGAGCCGGTGGACCCGCCCGCGCCCGCCGCCGCCAGGACACCGAGCACGCCCTCGCCGTAGGTCGCGAGCTTCTTCTCGCCCACACCGCCCACGCCGCCGAGTTCCGCGACGGTCGTGGGGGCGAGCGCCGCGATCTCCCGCAGGGTCGCGTCGTGGAAGATGACGTACGCCGGCACGCCCTGCTCCCGCGCCTGCTCGGCCCGCCAGGCGCGCAGCGCCTCGAAGACCGGCAGCAGCTCGGGGGCCAGATCGACGGGGGCCTTCGCCTTGCGTTCGCCCGCCGGCGCCCGGGCCGCTCGGGAGGTGGGCCGCTCGGGCTCCTTGCGCAGCGGCACCTTGCGCTCGCCGCGCAGCACCGGCCCGCTCCCCTCGGTGAGCACCAGGGTGCTGTACTCGCCCTCGACCCCGATGAGTTCCATGGCCAGCAGCTGCCGCATGACCCCGCGCCACTCGGCCTCGCTCAGGTCCTCGCCGATGCCGAACACCGAGAGCTGGTCGTGGTCGAACTGGATGACCTTGGCCGTCCGGCGCCCCCGCAGGATGTCGACCAGGTGGACGGCTCCGAACTTCTGTCGCCGCTCGCGGTCCAGCCGGACGATGGTCGACAGCACCTTCTGGGCGGCCACCGTGCCGTCCCAGGTCTCGGCCGGGGTCTGGCAGGTGTCGCAGTTGCCGCAGCTCTCCCGCTCGGGTTCCTGGCCGAAGTACCGCAGCAGTCGCGCACGGCGGCACTCCACGGTCTCGCACAGGGCCAGCATCGCGTCCAGATGGGCCCCGGCCCGGCGCCGGAACGCCTCGTCGCCGTCGCCCGACTGGATCATCCGGCGCTGCTGGACCACGTCGTTGAGCCCGTACGCCATCCAGGCCGTGGACGGCAGCCCGTCCCGGCCCGCGCGTCCCGTCTCCTGGTAGTAGCCCTCGACGGACTTCGGCAGGTCGAGGTGGGCGACGAACCGGACGTCGGGCTTGTCGATGCCCATGCCGAAGGCGATCGTCGCCACGACGACCAGACCGTCCTCGCGCAGGAAGCGGGACTGGTGCTCGGCGCGGGTGCGGGCGTCGAGACCCGCGTGGTACGGGACGGCGGCGATGCCGTTGCGCACCAGGAACTCCGCCGTCTTCTCCACCGACGCGCGCGACAGGCAGTACACGATGCCCGCGTCGCCCGCGTGCTCCCGCTGGAGGAAGGACAGCAGCTGCTTGCGCTGCTCGGCCTTCGGCACGATCCGGTACTGGATGTTGGGGCGGTCGAAACTCGCCTCGAAGTGCCTGGCCCGGGGCATGCCGAGCCGTGCGGTGATCTCCTGGTGGGTGGCGGCGGTCGCCGTGGCCGTGAGGGCGACCCGGGGGACGTCGGGCCAGCGCTCGCCGAGCACGGAGAGCGCCAGGTAGTCGGGCCGGAAGTCGTGGCCCCACTGGGCGACGCAGTGCGCCTCGTCGATCGCGAAGACCGAGACCTCGCCGCGGGACAGCAGATCGAGGCTGGACTCCAGCCGCAGCCGCTCGGGGGCGAGGTACAGCAGGTCCAGCTCGCCCGCGACGAACTGGGCCTCGACCGTCCGCCGCTCGTCGAAGTCCTGCGTGGAGTTGATGAAGCCGGCGCTGACACCGAGGGCGCGCAGCGCGTCCACCTGGTCCTGCATCAGCGCGATCAGGGGCGACACCACCACGCCCGTACCCCGTCTGACCAGGGCCGGGATCTGGTAGCAGAGGGACTTGCCGCCGCCGGTGGGCATGAGGACCACGGCGTCGCCGCCGGCGACCACGTGCTCGATGACCTCTTCCTGGTCCCCGCGGAACGCCTCGTACCCGAACACCCGCCGCAGCGTGTCCAGCGCAGCACTGCGCTCACGCTCCGCCACGGCCGTCGTCTGTGCCCCCACCGTCTCCGTCACCCCGGTCACCTGATCCCCGTCCACCTCGTCCACCGCGTCCACCTCGACCACGCACCCCACGATAGGCGCACCCGCCGACAGCGTGACGAGTTATCCACAACCCGGCCGAAGTGCGCGATCCCCGACCGCCGGTTCACCGGGCGAGCACCCGGCCAGCAATAATTGACCGATCGTTCCCGATACGCCTAGGGTCTTGCTCGTGGCCAGGACCAAGGAATTCGATCCGGACGCCGCCCTCCAGTCGGCCCTTGAGCTGTTCTGGCGGCGCGGCTACGAGGCGACCTCGATGACCGACCTCGTCGAGCACCTGGGCATCGGCCGCGCCAGCATCTACGCGACCTTCGGCAGCAAGCACGAGCTGTACCTGAAGGCGATGGACCGGTACGTCGAGCTGTGCGATCCGCCGCTCCTCGCCGAGCTGTCCCAGCCGGGGCCCGTCCTACCGGCGGTACGGGCGGTGGTGCGGCGCTTCGCCGCGGAGGCCGCCTCCCCCGAGACCCGGCTGAACGGCTGTTTCATCACCAACACCGCCGCCGAGCTGGCGCCGCACGACACCGCGGCGGCCCACCGGGTCGAGATCAGCTGGGAGCGCGTCGAGACCCCGCTGTACTCCGCACTGGTACGGGCCCAGGCCCAGGGCGAGCTGCCCGCGGACCGCGATCCGCACGCACTGGCCCGCCTGCTCTTCGTGATGCTCCAGGGCGTGCGGATCGTCGGCAAGGCGTCACAGGACCCGGCCCGGGTGCGGGACGCGGCCGAGCAGGCACTGACCCTGCTGGACTGAACCCGCCGGACGGGACCCGCGAGCCACACCGCACCCGCCCCACCACCCCGCACCCCACCTCGGGCACCCCGCACCCACCTCAGTCACGGAGACCCTGCACCCTGCCCGAATAATGGACTGATCGGTCAAGATTAGGGGGAGGACATGACCGTCACGGGCGCCACCCGCCACGCCACCCAGCAGCAGCAGCGATACGCCTTCGTCCTACTCGGCAGCGTCCAGGCCACCCTGATCTTCACGTTCACCGCGATCTCCGTACCGTTACCCCTCATCGAGCGTGAACTCGACCTGCAACACGCCGACTTGATCCTGCTGAACGCCGCCTACGGACTGACCTTCGCCGGGCTCCTGCTCTGCGGCGGACGCCTCGCCGACCGCTACGGCGGCCGGCCGGCCCTCACCGCGGGCCTGGCCCTCTTCGGTGCCGCCTCGGCCGCCGCCCTGCTCGCCCCCACCCTGGGAACCCTGCTCGCCGCGCGCTTCGTGCAGGGCGCGGGAGCGGCCCTGATCGCCCCCGCCGCCATGGCCGTGCTGCGCACCCTCTTCCCCTCCGCCCCCGCGTACGGCAGGGCGATGGCCGTCTGGGGCGGGCTCTCGGTGCTCGGCGCGACCGCCGGCAACCTGCTCTCCGGCGTCGTGGCCACCGTGCTGTCCTGGCGCGGGACCTTCGCCGTACCGCTCGTGGTGGCGGTGGCGGCCCTCGTCCTCGCCCCCCGGTTACCGCTCGACACCACCCCGAGCCGGGGCCGGGCGCTCGACCTGCCGGGCGCACTGCTCGCCACCGCGGGCATCACCTTCACCAGTTACGGGCTCGTCGTCACCCACACCCTCCCCTGGTCGTCCGGCAGCGTGCTCGTGCCGCTGCTCGGCGGGACCGCGCTCCTGGTCGCCTTCCGGTACGTCGAGCGCCGCGCCCGCGACCCGCTGCTGCCGCCCCGCTTCCTGCTCGACCGACGCCGGGGCGCCGCGCTCGCGGCCATCGCCCTGAGCGCCTGCGGAACCTCACTGACCTTCCTGGTCCTCTCGCTCCACCTCCAGCAGGAGCGCGACTGGTCACCGCTGCGCACCTCGGCCGCGTTCGTGCCGTTCGCCGTCGCCCTGCTCGCCGCGGGCCGCGCGGCCGGACCGCTCGTCGACCGGTACGGGGCCCGGACCGTCACCGCCGCCGGGTTGGGCACCGGCGCGGCCGGCCTCGCCCTCCTCGCCCTCACCGGGACCGACGCCCACGTCCCCTACGGGTACGGACTGCTGCCGGGCCTCGTCCTGCTGTCGGCCGGCGCGGCGGCCTCCTTCGCGGGGGCCGCGGTGCTCGCCACCGAAGGCGTGTCGGAGCAGCAGAGCGGCCTCGCGGGCGGCGTGCTGAACACCGCGATGGAGTTCGGCCCGACCGTCCTGTTCGCGCTCCTGCTGGCGCTCGGCGACGACGCCTCGTCCCTGGCCGCGACGGGGGCCGCGCTCGCCGTCGTCGCCCTCCTGAACCACCGCACCCGGCCGTCCACCACCTCCAAGGAGTCACCGCAATGAACCGTTTCCCCGGCAAGACCGTCCTCGTCACCGGCGCGGGGTCCGGCATCGGCCGCGCCGTCGCGCTCGCCTTCGCCGCGGAGGGCGCCTCCGTGGTCGTCGCGGGACGCACCGCGGCGCCGCTGGACGAGACGGTCGCCCTGATCGAGGCGGCCGGCGGCACGGCCGCCGCCGTCACCGTCGACGTCACCGACTCCGACCGGCTGCGGAACCTCGTGCGGGAGAGCGTCGCCCGCTTCGGCTCCCTGGACGTCGCGGTCAACAACGCGGGGATACTCCGCGGCACCGTGCCCGTCGCGGAGGTGAGCGAGGAGGACTGGGACGCGGTGCTGCGGACCAACGTCACCGGCGTCTGGCTGGCCATGAAGCACGAGATCGCGCACATGCGGGAGAACGGCGGCGGCACCATCGTCAACGTCTCCTCCAACCTGGGCGCCCACCAGCGCATCCCGAACGCCGCCGCGTACCTCACCTCGAAGGCGGCGGTCTCCGCGCTGACCCGGGCCGCCGCGCTGGACCACATCCACCAGGGCGTCCGCATCGTCGCGGTGAGCCCCGGCGCCGTGGACGCCCCGATGTCGCTGCGGCCCGGCGAGACGGCGGCGGACCGTACCGAGCGGATGAAGACGGAGAACCCGCTGGGCCGGGTCGCGGAGGCGGCGGAGGTGGCGGAGGCGGTGCTGTACCTCGCCTCGCCCGCGGCGGGTTCGGTGGTCGGCGCCGACCTGGTCATCGACAGCGGCTCCTCGGCCTGACCGCTCCCGGCTCCGGAGCAGGCCGGGAACACAGCGACGGCCCGCCGGGGGGCGGGCCGTCGAGGTGTCCGGCCGGTGCGGGCCGGGCGGATCAGCGCACGAACACCCCCGCCTGACCTGCGAGGTCGAGGAAGTACTGGGGGGCGACGCCCAGCACCAGGGTGACCGCGACGCCCACGGCGATCGCCGTGGAGGTCAGCACGGAGGGCACCGCCACGGTCGGCCCCTCGGGGTTCGGCTCGCTGAAGAACATCAGCACGATCACCCGGATGTAGAAGAACGCGGCGATCGCGGAGGACAGCACGCCGACCACGACCAGCGCCCCGGCGCCCCCTTCGGCCGCCGCCTTGAACACGGCGAACTTGCCCGAGAAGCCGGAGGTCAGCGGAATGCCGGCGAAGGCCAGCAGGAACACCGCGAACACCGCCGCGACCAGGGGCGAGCGCCGGCCCAGCCCGGCCCATTTGGACAGGTGCGTGGCCTCGCCGCCGGCGTCGCGCACCAGGGTGACCACGGCGAAGGCGCCGACGGTCACGAAGGAGTACGCGCCCAGGTAGAAGAGCACCGAGGAGACGCCCTCCGGGGAGGCCGCGATGACACCCGCGAGGATGAATCCCGCGTGCGCGATGGACGAGTAGGCGAGCAGTCGCTTGATGTCCGTCTGGGTGATCGCGACGATCGCACCGCCCAGCATGGTGAGGATGGCGATGCCCCACATCACCGGTCGCCAGTCCCAGCGCAGCCCGGGCAGCACCACGTACAGCACGCGCAGCAGTGCGCCGAAGGCGGCGACCTTGGTGGCCGCGGCCATGAACCCGGTGACGGGGGTCGGCGCGCCCTGGTAGACGTCCGGGGTCCACATGTGGAACGGCACCGCGCCGACCTTGAACAGCAGGCCCATGATCAGCATGGCCGCGCCGACGAGCAGCAGGGCGTCGTTGCCCATGGTCTCGGCGAGCGCGGGGGTGACCTCGGCGACGGTGCCGTCGACGACCTGGGCGATCGTGGCGTACGAGACGGAGCCCGCGTACCCGTACAGCAGGGCGATGCCGAAGAGGGTGAAGGCGGAGGCGAAGGCGCCGAGCAGGAAGTACTTGACGGCCGCTTCCTGGGAGATGAGCCGCTTGCGGCGGGCCAGGGCGCACAGCAGGTACAGCGGCAGCGAGAAGACCTCCAGGGCGATGAACAGCGTCAGGAGGTCGTTCGCGGCGGGGAAGACGAGCATCCCGCCGATCGCGAACAGGGCGAGCGGGAACACCTCGGTGGTGGTGAACCCGGCGCGGACCGCGGCCTTCTCGCTGTCGCTGCCGGGGATGGCGGCCCCCTGGGCGGCGAAGGAGTCGACGCGGTTGCCGTGGGTGGCCGGGTCGAGGCGCCGTTCGGCGAAGGTGAAGACCGCGACGATCCCGGTCAGCAGGATGACGCCCTGGAGGAACAGGGCGGGGCCGTCGACCGCGATGGCGCCCATGGCGGCGATGCCCGCCTTGGTGGTGGCGTACCCGCTCGCGGCGAGGGCCACCACCGCGGCGAAGGCGGCGGCCAGCGCACCTACCGACAGCAGGAGTTGGGCGTGGTAGCGCGCTTTGCGCGGGACCGCGGCTTCCACGAGGATGCCGAGGACCGCCGCGACGATCACGATCAGGACGGGCGAGAGCTGCCCGTACTCGATCTTGGGTGCGTCGATCTTGTTGAGGGGATCGGCCGCTGTTGTCCACAGGCTGTGGACGGCTGATGCGTTCACTTGGCCGCCTCCACCTCGGGCTGGGGGTCCTTCTTCTGGACGTCGGACATGGTGTGCTCGACCGCCGGGTTGACGATGTCCGTGAGCGGCTTCGGGAAGACGCCCAGGAAGAGCAGCAGGGCGATCAGCGGGGTCACCACCACGAGTTCCCGCACCCGTAGGTCGGGCATGGACGCGACTTCCGGCTTGACCGGGCCGGTCATCGTCCGCTGGTAGAGGACGAGCACGTACAGCGCGGCCAGGACGATGCCGAGGGTCGCGACGATCCCGGCGGCCGGATAGCGCGAGAAGGTGCCGACCAGGACGAGGAACTCACTGACGAACGGGGCCAGTCCGGGCAGCGAGAGGGTGGCGAGACCGCCGATCAGGAAGGTCCCGGCGAGCACCGGGGCGACCTTCTGGACCCCCCCGTAGTCGGCGATGAGCCGCGAGCCGCGCCGGGTGATCAGGAACCCGGCGACGAGCATCAGGGCCGCCGTCGAGATGCCGTGGTTGACCATGTACAGCGTGGCGCCGCTCTGGCCCTGGGAGGTCATCGCGAAGATGCCGAGCACGATGAACCCGAAGTGCGAGATCGACGCGTACGCGATCAGCCGCTTGATGTCGCGCTGGCCGACCGCGAGCAACGCCCCGTACACGATGCTGATCAGGGCGAGGACGATCACCACCGGGGTGGCCCACTGGGACGCCTCGGGGAACAGGCCCAGGCAGAAGCGGAGCATCGCGAAGGTGCCGACCTTGTCGACGACCGCGGTGATCAGCACGGCGACCGGTGCGGTGGACTCGCCCATCGCGTTGGGCAGCCAGGTGTGCAGCGGCCACAGGGGCGCCTTCACCGCGAAGGCGAAGAAGAACCCCAGGAACAGCCAGCGTTCGGTGCTGGTCGCCATCTCCAGCGAACCGTTGGCCCGGGCCTCGGCGATCTCCTGGAGCGAGAAGCTCCCGGCGACCACGTAGAGGCCGATCACCGCGGCGAGCATGATGAGCCCGCCGGCGAGGTTGTAGAGCAGGAACTTGACCGCGGCGTAGGAGCGTTGGGTGGCCGCGGCCTTGTCGCCGCCCTCGTGGGCCCGGTCCCCGAAACCGCCGATGAGGAAGTACATCGGGATGAGCATGGCTTCGAAGAAGATGTAGAAGAGGAAGACGTCGGTGGCCTCGAAGGAGAGGATCACCATCGCCTCGACGGCGAGGATCAGGGCGAAGAAGCCCTGGGTCGGGCGCCAGCGGGAGTTGTGGGTCTCCAAGGGGTCGGCGTCGTGCCAGCCGGCGAGGATGATGAACGGGATCAGCAGCGCGGTGAGCCCGATGAGGACCACGGCGATGCCGTCGACCCCGAGTTCGTAGCGCACCCCGAAGTCGCTGATCCAGGAGTGGGATTCGGTGAGCTGGTAGCGGTCGCCGCCCGGCTCGAAGCGGACCAGTACGGCGACGGCGAGGGCCAGGGTGGCCAGCGAGACGAGCAGCGCCAGCCACTTGGCGGCGGTGCGGCGCGCGGCGGGGACGGCGGCGGTGGCGATCGCGCCGAGTGCCGGGAGCACGGCCGTCGCGGTGAGCAGGGGAAAGGACATGGCTTCAGACCGCCCTCATGAGCAGGGTCGCGGCGATGAGGACAGCCGCGCCGCCGAACATCGAGACCGCGTACGAGCGCGCGTAACCGTTCTGGAGTCTGCGCAGCCGCCCCGACAGTCCGCCGACGGAGGCGGCGGTGCCGTTGACGACCCCGTCGACCAGGGTGTGGTCGACGTACACCAGGGACCGGGTGAGGTGCTCGCCGCCGCGGACCAGGACGACGTGGTTGAAGTCGTCCTGGAGGAGGTCGCGGCGGGCGGCGCGGGTGAGCAGGGAGCCGCGCGGGGCGACCACCGGGACGGGGCGGCGACCGTACATGACGTAGGCGACGCCGGCGCCGAGGACCAGTGCGACGACCGTGGCCAGGGTGACCGTCAGCGCGCTGAGCGGCGGGTTGCCGTGCTCGGTGTGCCCGATGACGGGCTCCAGCCAGTGCTGGAAGCGGTCGCCGATGCTGAACAGGCCGCCCGCGAACACCGAACCGAAGGCCAGGATGACCATGGGGATGGTCATCGAGCGGGGCGACTCGTGCGGGTGCGGCGGGTTGCCGTCCGCATCGGGCTGCCAGCGCTTCTCACCGAAGAACGTCATGATCATCACGCGGGTCATGTAGAACGCGGTGATGACCGCGCCCAGCAGGGCCGCGCCGCCGAAGATCCAGCCCTCGACGCCGCCCTTGGCGAACGCCGCCTCGATGATCTTGTCCTTGGAGAAGAAGCCGGACAGACCGGGGAAGCCGATGATGGCGAGGTAGCCGAGGCCGAAGGTGACGAAGGTGACCGGCATGTACTTCCGCAGGCCGCCGTACTTGCGCATGTCGACCTCGTCGTTCATGCCGTGCATCACGGACCCGGCCCCCAGGAACAGCCCGGCCTTGAAGAAGCCGTGCGTCACCAGGTGCATGATCGCGAAGGCGTAGCCCAGCGGGCCGAGCCCCGCGGCGAGCACCATGTAGCCGATCTGCGACATGGTCGAGCCGGCGAGCGCCTTCTTGATGTCGTCCTTGGCGCAACCGACGATCGCACCGAACAGCAGCGTCACCGTGCCGACGATGGCGACGACCAGCTGCGCGTCCGGAGCCGCGTTGAAGAGGGCGCCGGAGCGCACGATCAGATAGACGCCCGCGGTCACCATGGTCGCCGCGTGGATCAGCGCCGAGACCGGGGTCGGGCCCTCCATCGCGTCCCCCAGCCAGGACTGGAGGGGCACCTGCGCGGACTTGCCGCAGGCCGCCAGCAGCAGCATCAGGCCGATCGCGGTGAGCGTGCCCTCGGAGACCTCCCCGGTGGACGCCAGGACCGGCCCGAAGGCGAAGGTCCCGAAGGTGGTGAACATCAACATGATCGCGATGGACAGGCCGATGTCACCGACCCGGTTGACCAGGAACGCCTTCTTGGCGGCGGTCGCCGCGCTGGGCTTGTGCTGCCAGAAGCCGATCAGCAGGTACGAGGCGAGGCCCACGCCCTCCCAACCGAAGTACAGCAGCAGGTAGTTGTCGGCGAGCACCAGGAGGAGCATCGCCGCGAGGAACAGGTTGAGGTAGCCGAAGAAGCGGCGGCGCCGCTCGTCGTGCTCCATGTAGCCGATCGAGTAGACGTGGATCAGGGTGCCCACACCGGTGATCAGCAGGACGAAGGTCATCGACAGCGGGTCGAGCTGGAAGGCGATGTCCGCCTGGAAGCCCTCGACGGGAATCCAGCTGAACAGGTGCTGGTGCAGCGTGCGGTCGTCGGCGCTCCGGCCGAGGAGGTCCGCGAACAGCACCGCACCGATGAGGAACGACGCACCGGCGAGGGCCGTGCCGAGCAGATGGCCGGTGCGGTCGAGCCGACGGCCGCCGCAGAGCAGGACCGCCGCTCCGAGCAGGGGCGCCGCGACCAGCAGCGCGATCAGGTTCTCCACGATTCAGGGTCCCCTTACAGCTTCATCAGGCTAGCGTCGTCGACCGAGGCCGAATGCCGGGAACGGAACAGCGACACGATGATCGCGAGCCCGACCACGACCTCGGCGGCGGCGACGACCATCGTGAAGAACGCGATGATCTGCCCGTCGAGGTTGCCGTGCATCCGGGAGAAGGCGACGAGCGCGAGGTTGCAGGCGTTCAGCATCAGCTCGATGCACATGAACACCACGATCGCGTTGCGTCGGATCAGTACGCCGGTGGCCCCGATGGTGAACAACAGGGCGGCGAGGTACAGGTAGTTGATCGGGTTCACTTCGACGCCTCCTCGGGCCGGGTCCGCTCCAGCCGGTCCTCGGAGCTCCGCTCGATGGCCTTCAGGTCGTCGAGCGCGTCCCGGGACACGTCACGGATCTGGCCCCGCGCGCGCAGCGTCTGGTTGACGGTCAGCTCGGACGGGGTGCCGTCCGGCAGCAGACCGGCGATGTCGACGGCGTTGTGCCGGGCGTAGACGCCCGGCGCGGGCAGCGGCGGCACGTGCGTGTTCGCGCGCACCCGCTGCTCGGCCAGCTCGCGCTGGGTCTTCGCCCGCTCGGTGCGCTCCCGGTGGGTGAGCACCATGGCGCCGACGGTCGCCGTGATCAGCAGCGCGCCGGTGATCTCGAAGGCGAAGACGTACTTGGTGAAGATGAGGGCGGCAAGCCCCTCGACGTTGCCGCCGGCGTTGGCCTGGGCGAGGCCCTGCGACTCGGTGATCGCGGCGTTCCCGATCCCCCCGATCAGCAGGGCGCCGAAGCCGAGGCCGCAGGCCACGGCCAGCCAGCGCTGGCCCTTGATGGTCTCCTTGAGGGAGTCCGCGGCGGTCACGCCGACGAGCATGACCACGAAGAGGAACAGCATCATGATCGCGCCGGTGTAGACGACGATCTGGACGATCCCGAGGAAGTACGCGCCGTTGGCGAGGTAGAACACCGCCAGGATGATCATGGTCCCGGCGAGGCAGAGCGCGCTGTGCACCGCCTTGCGCATCAGGATCGTGCACAGCGCGCCGATGACGGCGACCGTTCCGAGGATCCAGAACTGGATCGCCTCACCCGTCGACGTGGCGGCGGCGAGCTGGTTCACGCCTGGCTCCCTTCCGCCCGCCGGGCCGCCGAAGCGCGCTGTGCCGACGGCTCGGGCACACCGCCCCCCGCGGCCTGGGCGGACTCGTCGCCCTCGGGCTTCTCCCCCTGGGAGAGGGCCACTTGGGGCACCGTCCCCGGAGCTGCACGGGTGATCAGGCCCTTGTAGTAGTCCTGCTCGTCGGCGCCCGGGAAGATCGCGTGCGGGCTGTCGACCATGTCCTCGTCCAGGCCGGCGAGGAGCTGTTCCTTGGTGTAGATCAGGTTCTCGCGGCTGCTGTCCGCCAACTCGAACTCGTTGGTCATCGTCAGCGCTCGGGTGGGGCACGCCTCGATGCAGAGCCCGCACAGGATGCAGCGGGCGTAGTTGATCTGGTAGACGCGGCCGTAGCGCTCACCGGGCGAGTAGCGCTCCTCCTCGGTGTTGTCGGCGCCCTCCACGTAGATGGCGTCGGCCGGGCACGCCCAGGCGCACAGCTCGCAGCCCACGCACTTCTCCAGGCCGTCCGGGTGCCGGTTCAGCTGGTGACGGCCGTGGAAGCGGGGCGCCGTGGTCTTCGGCTGCTCCGGGTACTGCTCGGTCAGCCGCTTCTTGAACATGGCCTTGAACGTCACGCCGAAACCCGCCACGGGGTTCTGGAACCCCTCCTTGGCCGCTCGGGTGTCGTCCGGCTCGGGGGATCGCTCAGCCATCGGACGCCTTCTTTCCGTCGGTGGTCCCGCCCACGGGTTGCTCGCTCGTCGGGTCCGGCCCGCCGCTGGTGACGAGCTCCCGCTCCCGCCGCGAACGCCTGCGCGGCACGGCCGGCAGCTCCTGGCCGGGCAGCGGGGGCACCGGGAACCCGCCCGCCAACGGGTCGAACGCGGGGGGTTCCACGGCCTGTTCGGCGGCGACCCGGGCCCGGCCGCGATCGCGGAAGATGTCCACCACGATCGACAGCAACAACAGGGTGAGGATGCCGCCGCCGACGTACAGCGCGATGTCGGCGAAGTCGTAGTTCTCGTTGCGCAGGGTCCGCACGGTGGCGACGAGCATCAGCCACACCACGGAGACCGGGATCAGGACCTTCCAGCCGAGCTTCATCAACTGGTCGTAACGGACGCGGGGCAGGGTGCCGCGCAGCCAGATGAAGAAGAACAACAGCAGCTGGACCTTGACGATGAACCAGAGCATCGGCCACCAGCCCTGGTTGGCGCCCTCCCAGAAGGTGCTGATCGGGTACGGGGCCCGCCAACCGCCCAGGAACAGCGTCACCGACACCGCGGAGACCGTCACCATGTTCACGTACTCGGCGAGCATGAACATCGCGAACTTGATCGACGAGTACTCGGTGTTGAAGCCGCCGACCAGGTCGCCCTCGGACTCCGGCATGTCGAACGGCGCCCGGTTGGTCTCGCCGACCATGGTGACCACGTAGATCAGGAACGACACCGGGAGCAGCACCACGAACCAGCGGTCCGCCTGGGCGTCCACGATCGCCGAGGTGGACATCGACCCGGAGTACAGGAACACCGAGGCGAACGCGGCGCCCATGGCGATCTCGTACGAGATCATCTGCGCGCAGGACCGCAGCCCGCCGAGGAGCGGGTACGTCGATCCGGAGCTCCAGCCGGCCAGCACGATGCCGTAGATGCCGACCGAGGCGACCGCGAGCACGTACAACATCGCGATCGGCAGGTCGGTGAGCTGCATCGTGGTGCGCTGCCCGAAGATCGACACCTGGTTGTCGGCGGGGCCGAACGGGATCACCGCGATCGCCATGAACGCGGGCACCGCAGCGACGATCGGCGCGAGGACGTAGACCACCTTGTCCGCGCGCTTGACGATGAGGTCTTCCTTGAGCATCAGCTTGATGCCGTCGGCGAGCGACTGGAGCATGCCCCACGGGCCGTGCCGGTTGGGGCCGATCCGCAGCTGCATCCAGGCGACGACCTTGCGCTCCCAGACGATGGACACCAGCACGGTCACCATCAGGAAGGCGAAGCAGAACACCGCCTTGATGACCACCAGCCACCACGGGTCGCGGCCGAACATGGACAGGTCTTCCAGGGCGAGCGACGTCAGCGCCGGGGGCGTCATGACTCCACCTCCGTACCCTCCTGTGACGCCGACGCCGGCGGGGCCGCCGGGCCGATCCGGACCAGGGCGCCGGGCAGCGCCCCGGTGTCGGCGGCGACGCCCGCGCCCGCCGAGTTGAGCGGCAGCCACACGACCCGGTCGGGCATCGGGGTCACCTGCAACGGCAGCGCGGTGCTGCCCGCGGGCCCGGTGACGGTGAGGACCTCGCCGTGCGCGACGCCCGCCTCGGCCGCGGTGGCCGCCGAGAGCCGGGCGACGGCGGCGTGCCGGGTCCCGGCGAGCGCGTCGTCGCCGTCCTGGAGCCGGCCCCGGTCGAGCAGCATCCGGTGGCCCGCGAGCACGGCCTCACCGGCGGCCGGGCGGGGCAGCGCACCGCCGGCGGTCACCGGGTCGTCGGCCCGCGGACCGCTCCAGCCGCCGAGCCGGTCCACCTCCCGGCGCAGGGTGGCGAGGTCCGGCAGGCCCAGGTGCACGTCCATCGCGTCGGCGAGCATCTGGAGGACGCGCGCATCGGTGGGGGCGACCCGGCGGGACATCTGGTCGGGCTTGAGCGCGGCCTCGAACGGCCGGGCGCGACCCTCCCAGTTGAGGAAGGTGCCGGCCTTCTCGGCGACCGCCGCGACCGGGAACACCACGTCCGCGCGGTCGGTGACCTCGCTGGGCCGCAGTTCCAGGCTGACCACGAACGCGGCCCCGTCGAGCGCGGCGCGGGCGCGCGCCGGGTCCGGGAGGTCCTCGACCTCGACGCCGCCGACCAGCAGGGCGCCGAGGATGCCGTCCGCGGTGGCCGCCACCATCTCGGCGGTGTCCCGACCCCGGCGGTGCGGGAGTTCGGCGAGGCCCCAGGCCGCGGCGACCTCCTCGCGGGCCCGCGGGTCGGTGGCCGGCCGGCCGCCCGGCAGCAGGGTCGGCAGGACGCCCGCCTCGACCGCACCGCGTTCGCCGGCCCGGCGCGGAATCCACACCAGTCGGGCACCGGTCGCGGCGGCGGCCCGTGCGGCGGCCGTCAGACCGCCCTTGACCCCGGCGAGGCGTTCGCCGACGACCAGCACGGCCCCCTCGGTGCGCAGCGCCTCGGCGGCCCCGGTGCCACCGGCCTCCAGACCGATACCGGTGGCCAGGGCGTCCAGCCACTCGGTCTCGGTGCCGGGGGCGGCCGGCAGCAGGGTGCCGCCCGCCTTCTCCAGTCCCCGGCTGGCGTGGGTGGCGAGCGCGAACACCCGCTGTCCGTGGGTGCGCCACGCCTTGCGCAGCCGCAGGAAGACCCCGGGGGCCTCCTCCTCGGACTCGAAGCCGACGAGGAGCACGGCGGGCGCCTGCTCCAGCGTGCGGTACGTGAGTCCGCTGCCGTCGAGGTCCCGGCCGCGGCCGGCGACCCGGGCGGCCAGGAAGTCGGCCTCCTCGGCGCTGTGCACCCGGGCCCGGAAGTCGACGTCGTTGGTGTCGAGGGCCACCCGCGCGAACTTGCCGTACGCGTAGGCGTCCTCCACGGTCAGCCGTCCGCCGGCCAGCACCCCGGCCCGGCCGCGGGCCGCGGCCAGTCCGCGGGCCGCCGCGTCCAGCGCCTCCGGCCAGCTCGCGGTCTCCAGTTCACCGGTGTCGGCGTTGCGGACCAGCGGGTGGGTGAGCCGGTCGGGCCGCTGGGCGTAGCGGAACCCGAAGCGGCCCTTGTCGCACATCCACTCCTCGTTGACCTCGGGGTCGTCGGCCGCGAGGCGGCGCATGACCTTGCCGCGCCGGTGGTCGGTGCGGGTGGCGCAGCCGCCGGAGCAGTGCTCGCACACGCTGGGCGAGGACACCAGGTCGAAGGGGCGGGAGCGGAACCGGTAGGCGGCCGAGGTGAGCGCGCCGACCGGGCAGATCTGGATGGTGTTGCCGGAGAAGTACGACTCGAAGGGGTCGCCCTCGCCGGTGCCGACCTGTTGCAGGGCGCCCCGCTCGACGAGTTCGATCATCGGGTCGCCGGCGATCTGGTTGCTGAAGCGGGTGCAGCGGGCGCACAGCACGCAGCGCTCGCGGTCGAGGAGCACCTGGGTGGAGATGGGGACGGGCTTCTCGTAGGTGCGCTTGCGGCCCTCGAAGCGGGTGTCCGGGGAACCGACCGACATGGCCTGGTTCTGGAGCGGGCACTCGCCGCCCTTGTCGCAGACGGGACAGTCCAGCGGGTGGTTGATGAGCAGCAGCTCCATCACCCCGCGCTGTGCCTTCTCGGCGACCGGGGAGGTGACCTGGGTGCGGACCACCATCCCGTCGGTGCAGGTGATGGTGCAGGACGCCATCGGCTTGCGCTGGCCCTCCACCTCGACGATGCACTGGCGGCAGGCGCCCGCGGGGTCGAGCAGGGGGTGGTCGCAGAAGCGGGGGATCTCGATCCCGAGGAGTTCGGCGGCGCGGATCACCAGGGTGCCCTTGGGCACGCTGATCTCGACGCCGTCGACGGTCAGGGTGACGAGGTCCACGGGCGGGAGCACCGCGTCGCCGCCCCCGGAGGGGGTGCTCGTGGTGACCGTCATGCGTTCACCTCCGTGGTGTCGGCGGGGTTGTCGGCCCAGGCGGTGGACCGGGCGGGGTCGAAGGGGCAGCCCCGGCCGGTGATGTGCTCCTCGTACTCGGCGCGGAAGTGCTGGAGCGAGGAGAAGATCGGCGACGCGGCTCCGTCGCCGAGGGCGCAGAAGGACTTGCCGTTGATGTTGTCGGCGATGTCGTTCAGCTTGTCGAGGTCGCGCATCAGTCCGCGGCCGGCCTCGATGTCACGCAGCAACTGGACGAGCCAGTAGGTGCCTTCGCGGCAGGGGGTGCACTTGCCGCAGGACTCGTGGGCGTAGAACTCGGTCCAGCGGGTCACCGCGCGCACCACGCAGGTCGTCTCGTCGAAGCACTGGAGGGCCTTGGTGCCGAGCATGGAGCCGGCGGCGGCGACGCCCTCGTAGTCGAGCGGGACGTCGAGGTGTTCCTCGGTGAGGATCGGGGTGGAGGAGCCGCCGGGCGTCCAGAACTTGAGGCGGTGTCCGGGGCGCATCCCGCCGCTCATGTCGAGCAGTTGGCGCAGGGTGATCCCCAGGGGTGCCTCGTACTGGCCGGGGCCGGCGACGTGGCCGCTGAGCGAGTACAGGGTGAAGCCCGGGGACTTCTCGCTGCCGAGCGAACGGAACCAGTCCTTGCCCCGGTTGAGGATCGCGGGAACCGAAGCGATGGACTCGACGTTGTTCACCACAGTGGGGCACGCGTACAGGCCCGCGACGGCAGGGAAGGGGGGGCGCAGTCGCGGTTGGCCGCGGCGACCCTCCAGCGAGTCCAGGAGGGCGGTCTCCTCGCCGCAGATGTACGCGCCGGCGCCGGCGTGGACGACGACGTCGAGGTCGAGGCCGCTGCCGAGGACGTCCTTGCCGAGGAAGCCCGCGTCGTACGCCTCGCGCACGGCCTCGTGCAGTCTGCGCAGCACGGGGACGACCTCACCGCGCAGATAGATGAAGGCGTGCTGCGAGCGGATGGCGTAGCAGGCGATGGCGATGCCCTCGATGAGGGAGTGCGGGTTGGCGAAGAGCAGCGGGATGTCCTTGCAGGTCCCGGGCTCCGATTCGTCCGCGTTGACAACTAGATAGTGGGGTTTGCCGTCTCCCTGGGGGATGAACTGCCACTTCATCCCGGTGGGGAAGCCTGCGCCGCCCCGGCCGCGCAGGCCGGATTCCTTGACGTAGGCGATGACGTCGTCGGGCGACATGGCGAGGGCCTTGCGGAGCCCTTCGTAGCCCTCGTGTCGTCGGTAGACGTCCAGTGACCAGGACTTCTCCTCGTCCCAGAAGGCCGACAGAACCGGTGAGAGCAGTTTCTCCGGGTTGCTGTGGCTGATCTCCGGCGCCAAGGTCATCACGCTCCCTCCTCGGTGTCCCCGCTGGCCGGGCCCGCCGGGTGTGACGGGTCGGGTGCCGGCATGTCTTGAGGGTTCTGCGGGGTCTGCGGGCCGTGCTGTCCGGCGCGCGGGTGGACGACGCGTGCGGCGGACTCGCCGCGGGCCAGGCGCAGTCCGATCAGGGACGCGGGGCCGGCGCCGCCGGTCGCGTCCACGGCTCCGGCGCGCTCGTCGGGGAAGCCGGCGAGGATGCGGGAGGTCTCCTTGAAGCTGCACAGCGGGGCGCCGCGGGTGGGTTCGACGGTGGCGCCGGTGCGCAGGTCGTCGACGAGGCGCCGGGCGGACTGGGGGGTCTGGTTGTCGAAGAACTCCCAGTTGACCATCACCACGGGGGCGAAGTCGCAGGCCGCGTTGCACTCGATGTGTTCGAGGGTGATCGTGCCGTCCTCGGTGGTCTCGCCGTTGTCGACGCCGAGGTGTTCCTTCAGGCTCTCGAAGATGGCGTCGCCGCCCATGACGGCGCACAGCGTGTTGGTGCAGACGCCGACCTGGTAGTCGCCGCCCTGCTTGCGCCGGTACATCGAGTAGAAGGTGGCGACGGCGGTGACCTCGGCGGTGGTCAGGTCGAGCACGTCGGCACAGAACCGCATCCCGGTCCGGGTGACGTACCCCTCCTCGGCCTGCACGAGGTGCAGCAGCGGCAGGAGCGCGGAGCGGGAGTCGGGGTAGCGGGCGATCAGTTCCGCCGCGTCCGTTTCGAGTCGGGCGCGGACGTCGGCCGGGTAGTCGGCGGCGGGCAGCTGGGGCATGCCCAGGCCCACCTCCCGGGGTGCGGGGTGAGCGGGTGTGGCGGTCACCGGTCGACGCCTCCCATCACGGGGTCGATGGACGCGACGGCGACGATGACGTCGGCGATCTGGCCGCCTTCGCACATCGCCGCCATGGCCTGGAGGTTGGTGAAGGACGGGTCGCGGAAGTGGACCCGGAAGGGGCGGGTGCCGCCGTCGGACACCACGTGCACGCCGAGTTCGCCCTTGGGCGACTCGACGGCGGTGTACGCCTGGCCGGCGGGGACCCGGAAGCCCTCGGTCACCAGCTTGAAGTGGTGGATCAGGGCCTCCATGGAGGTGCCCATGATCTTCTTGATGTGGTCGAGGGAGTTGCCGAGTCCGTCCGGGCCCTGGGCGAGTTGGGCGGGCCAGGCGATCTTCTTGTCCGCGACCATGACCGGGCCCGGCTCCAGCCGGTCGATGCACTGCTCGACGATCCGCAGTGACTGCCGCATCTCCTCCAGCCGGACCAGGAAGCGCCCGTAGGAGTCGCAGGTGTCGGCGGTCGGGACCTCGAAGTCGTACGTCTCGTAGCCGCAGTACGGCTGGGACTTGCGCAGGTCGTGCGGGAGGCCGGCGGAACGCAGTACGGGTCCGGTGGCGCCCAGGGCCATGCAGCCGGTGAGGTCGAGGTAACCGACGTCCTGCATGCGGGCCTTGAAGATGGGGTTCCCGGTGGCGAGCTTGTCGTACTCGGGGAGGTTCTTCTTCATCTTCTTGAGGAAGTCGCGCAGGTGGTCGATCGTGCCGGGGGGCAGGTCCTGGGCGAGTCCGCCGGGTCGGATGAACGCGTGGTTCATCCGGAGGCCGGTGATCAGTTCGAAGATGTCGAGGATGAGTTCGCGGTCGCGGAAGCCGTAGATCATGATGGTGGTCGCGCCGAGTTCCATGCCGCCGGTGGCGATGCAGACCAGGTGCGACGACAGCCGGTTGAGCTCCATCAGGAGCACCCGGATCACGGTGGCCCGGTCGGGGACCTCGTCCTCGATGCCGAGCAGCTTCTCGACCGCCAGACAGTACGCCGCCTCGTTGTAGAACGGCGTCAGGTAGTCCATGCGGGTCACGAAGGTGGTGCCCTGGGTCCAGGTCCGGTATTCGAGGTTCTTCTCGATGCCGGTGTGGAGGTAGCCGATGCCGCAGCGGGCCTCGGTGACCGTCTCCCCGTCGATCTCCAGGATCAGTCGGAGCACCCCGTGCGTGGAGGGGTGCTGGGGGCCCATGTTGACGATGATGCGCTCGTCGTCGGCCTTGGCGGCGGACTCGACGATCTCGTCCCAGTCGCCACCGGTGACCGTGTAGACGGCGCCTTCGGTCGTTTCCCTCGGGAAGGCAGATGAAGTGGTCATCAGGAGTACGACCTCCGCTGGTCGGGAGCCGGGATCTGGGCGCCCTTGTACTCGACGGCGATGCCGCCCAGGGGGTAGTCCTTGCGCTGCGGGAAGCCCTGCCAGTCGTCCGGCATCATGATCCGGGTGAGCGCGGGATGGCCGTCGAAGACGATGCCGAAGAAGTCGTACGCCTCGCGCTCGTGCCAGTCGTTGGTGGGGTAGACGCGGACCAGC
This sequence comes from Streptomyces sp. NPDC127068, assembly GCF_042724695.1. Classification (NCBI taxonomy): domain Bacteria; kingdom Bacillati; phylum Actinomycetota; class Actinomycetes; order Kitasatosporales; family Streptomycetaceae; genus Streptomyces; species Streptomyces sp. NPDC127068. The sequence continues at coordinate 39,293 of NZ_JBHXEN010000018.1, forward strand.
GAGGGGATGTGCGGGTCGGCGTCGGGGGCCGAGACCTCCAGGCGGATCAACCGGTTGTGGGTGATCGAGCGCAGGTGGTAGACGGCGTGCAGTTCGCGACCCTGGTCCCCGAGGTAATGCACCCCGCTGACGCCGGTGCACAGTTCGAAGCGGAGCGCCGGGTCGTCGCGCAGGATCTGGGCGACGCGCACCAGGTAGGCCCGCTCGATGTGGAAGGTCAACTCGTCCCGGTCGACGACCGTCTTGTCGATCGCCTCCTCGGGGACGAGCCCCTGCTCCTCCAGGGCGCCTTCGAGTTCGTCGGCGACCTCGTCGAACCAGCCGCCGTAGGGGCGGGAGGACTCGCCGGGCAGCCGCACCGAGCGGACCAGCCCGCCGAAGCCGGAGGTGTCCCCGGTGCCCCCGGCGCCGAACATGCCGCGCTGGACGCGGATCTCCTCGCCGTGGTCGCCGCGCTGCCCCGGCAGGTTCTGGGCGTTGAGCTCCCGATCGGGATTCACGCCGTTGCCCTCGCTCATCGCAGCAGCCCCTTCATCTCGATGGTCGGGAGCGCCTTGAGGGCCGCTTCCTCCGCCTCGCGGGCCGCCTCCTCGGCGTTGACGCCGAGCTTGGAGGTCTGGATCTTCTGGTGCAGCTTGAGGATCGCGTCCAGCAGCATTTCGGGCCGCGGCGGGCAGCCCGGCAGGTAGATGTCCACGGGGACGACGTGGTCGACGCCCTGGACGATCGCGTAGTTGTTGAACATGCCGCCCGAGGACGCGCAAACGCCCATCGAGATGACCCACTTGGGGTTCGGCATCTGGTCGTAGACCTGACGCAGCACGGGCGCCATCTTCTGGCTGACGCGGCCGGCGACGATCATCAGGTCGGCCTGGCGCGGCGAACCGCGGAACACCTCCATGCCGAAGCGCGCGAGGTCGTAGCGACCCGCGCCCGTCGTCATCATCTCGATCGCGCAGCACGCGAGGCCGAAGGTGGCGGGGAAGACGGACGCCTTGCGCACCCAGCCCGCGGCCTGTTCGACGGTGGTCAGCAGAAATCCGCTCGGCAGTTTCTCTTCGAGTCCCATGGGTGGCTCCTAGACCCTTCTGTCCCTCGCGGGTTTCAGTCCCATTCCAGGCCGCCGCGCCGCCACACGTATGCGTAGGCGACGAAGACGGTGAGCACGAAGAGCAGCATCTCCACGAGCCCGAAAAGACCCAGGGCGTCGAAGCTGACGGCCCACGGGTACAGGAAGACGATCTCGATGTCGAAGATGATGAAGAGCATCGCCGTCAGGTAGTACTTGATCGGGAACCGCCCGCCGCCCGCTGGCGTCGGTGTCGGTTCGATACCGCATTCGTACGCTTCGAGCTTCGCCCGGTTGTATCGCTTTGGACCGATAAGCGTGGCCATGACCACGGAGAAGATCGCAAAGCCTGCCCCGAGGGCTCCCAGTACGAGGATGGGCGCATATGCGTTCACCGCTCCTCGCTCCTCTCAGTCGGCATTGACTGCTTCGGCGGTCCCCCCGCGACCACGGGGCCGGGGAGGCTTTGAACCCGTCACCCGCCCCATGCGCCTCACGAGCCCTGCGGAACTCTCCCGTCCCGTAGCCCTCATGAGCCTCTGCCACCTCGGGAAGCCCCCCAGGTCACTCCCGGAGCGCCTACCAAGATCGCGTTCATGTGAAGCAGGTCACAAGCCCAACTGCGGTGCATCCTATGCCTGTGGGTCTGTGATCTGCGACACGGGGGTCTTGATCAGCTTTGTGATCTCCACCACCTGGCGAAGGATCATCAAGTCGGATGAGCAGTGATCTTCGTACGCGAAGCGGCGGTGCGGTCACGAGACGTGACAAGTTGGCTCGTCGGTGCAGGTGAAACGGGGTTTGCACTATCAAGCGATGCAGCGTTCAGGCAAATTCGCGCTGGACGCGACGCCTTGATAGTGGAGTCGCGTTCACATCCGCCCCCTTCCGACCCGGCTCTGTGAACGCGATGTGAACACCCGCCCGCCGGGCGCCACTACGCGCTCCCGTTCACGAGCGGCGACGCTTCAGCCGCCCCAGAACACCCCTCGCGCCACATCCATCACAGAAGTGACGTGACCGGGATGATCCACCTGAATCAGAACCTTCGGGATGGTCGACGTGACGACCGCGACCACGCGACGCCCACCCCCCGACGACGACACCCCGACAGCGGGTGACGACGGAGGGTGACGGCGACGCACAGCGACGGAGCTGCCGCGGTGTGCGAGGATGGGAACGAGGGGAGGCGCCGACGCGATCGAGCCGTCGGGAGCCGCCCGCGAGCGCGACGAGAGACCCCCCTGTGACCTCCGTCACATGACACGCCCTGTGCGACTTACCGGGCTTGGCCATCCTCCGTAACCAGTGGTAAGCGCAGGGCAATTCGGACGTAAACAAGAAACCGTGTGATCACAGGCATGATCACCAACGCCCGCATTGTCCGTTACGGCGTCAATAAAGGTCGACACGCCCGGGATTCACGGCAGTGGTGGCGCAACTGTGGCGCAGGCCACGTTTCTTGAAGGTAACGGTGCCCCCCTGATAGCGGTGGAGCATGTCCCACACCGCTCACATACCCAGCCACCGGAAGCCCCGCCGCGGCAACGCCACGAAGCTGCGCGCCGGAGTGGCCGGTGGCGTGCTCAGCACCCTCGCGGTGGCCGGTTCGGCCGGATCGGCGTCCGCCGCCGAGCCCGTGACCGAGACCATCGAACTCCCCACGCTCTCCTCCGACCTGTCCGTGCAGGTCGCCCGTTCGGCGAGCGCCACCCAGCTCACCGCCGCGACCTACGAGCTCCAGGCACAGCAGGAGCAGGTCGAGGCCGAGCGCGACGCGGCCACCGAGAAGGCCGCCAAGCAGGCGAAGAAGGACCGCGACGAGGCCGTCCGCAAGGCCGAGGCCAAGAAGGCCGAGGAGCGCGCCGCCGCCGAGGCCGAGCGCAAGGCCGAGGAGCGCGCCTCCCGCACCGCCGACGAGCGCACCAAGCTCGCCACCGCTTCGGCCCCCGCCGCCGGCGGCTCGTCCGGTTCCGCCGGCTCCGGCAGCTCCTCCGGCTCCGGCTCCTCCGGCTCGGGCAACTCGTCCTCCAGCGGCAACGAGCAGGGCACCGCCACCCCGTCCAGCGGCAATCTGAACGCCGTCATCGCCTTCCTCAAGGCGCAGGTGGGCGACGCCTACGTCATGGGTGCCACGGGCCCCAGCTCCTGGGACTGCTCGGGACTCGTCCAGGCCGCCTTCAAGCAGGCCAACATCAACCTGCCGCGCACCTCGCAGCAGCAGTCGACGGCCGGCACCCAGGTCGGCACGTCGAACCTCCAGGTCGGCGACATCCTCTACTGGGGCGGTGCCGGCTCGGCGTACCACACCGGCGTCTACATCGGTAACGGCCAGTACCTGGACGCGGCGAACCCCGCGAAGGGCGTCGTCATCCAGGACCTGTCGGGCTACCCCGCCGACGGTGCGATCCGCGTGCTCTGAGCACCTCGTGCTTCCCGCACCACGTCGAAGGCCGTCGCCCTCCCCGGGTGACGGCCTTCGTGTTCCACGGGTGCGCTGGGATTGCCCGCGCGGTTCCCCGCGCCCCTTTCGGTACGTCCACCTGACGGTGCGCTGACCGGCCCGGGTGCACGCGGCGCTCTCCCGTGCGGGTGCGCTGTAGTTCCCCGCGCCCCCTTCGGGGCCCATCCCGGCGGGGGTGCGCTGCTCGGGAGGAGAGCCCCTTCAGGGGCGCGGGGAACTGCGCAAACGCGGGACGGACCCCCACGGGACAACGCACCCCGGGCACAGCGCACCGACAGGGGGCGCGGGTGGTCGCCCACGCACGCTCAGGCGCGGGGGGTGACCTTGGTGAGGCCGTTGATGATGCGGTCCATCGCATCGCCCCCCGTGGGGTCGGTGAGGTTGGCGAGCATCTTGAGGGTGAAGCGCATCAGCACCGGATGCGTGAGGCCGCGCTCGCTCGCGAGCTTCATGATCTTCGGGTTCCCGATCAGCTTCACGAAGGCGCGACCGAGGTTGTAGTAGCCGCCGTACGTGTCCTTGAGGACCTTCGGGTACCGCTGGAGCGCGAGTTCGCGTTGCGCGGGCGTCGTACGGGCGTTGGCCTGGACGATGACCTCGGCTGCGATCTGCCCGGACTCCATGGCGTACGCGATGCCCTCGCCGTTGAACGGGTTGACCAGCCCGCCCGCGTCACCGACGAGCAGCAGCCCCCGCGTGTAGTGGGGTTGGCGGTTGAACGCCATCGGCAGCGCGGCGCCCCGGATCGGGGTCGTCATGTTCTCCTCGGTGTAGCCCCACTCCTCGGGCATCGAGGCGCACCACGCCTTCAGCACCTCGCGCCAGTCGAGCTCCTTGAACGAGGCGGTGGTGTTGAGGACGCCGAGACCCACGTTGGACGTGCCGTCGCCCATGCCGAAGACCCAGCCGTAGCCGGGCAGCAGCTTGTCCACCGGGCCGCGCCGGTCCCACAGCTCCAGCCAGGACTCCAGGTAGTCGTCGTCGTGGCGGGGCGAGGTGAAGTAGGTGCGCACGGCGACGCCCATCGGACGGTCGTCGCGCCGGTGCAGCCCCATCGCCAGGGACAGCCGGGTGGAGTTGCCGTCCGCGGCGACCACGACCGGGGCGTGGAAGGTGACGGGCGTCTTCTCGTCACCGAGCTTGGCCTCGACACCCGTGATCCGGCCGGTGCGGGGGTCGGTGATGGGTGCGCCGACGTTGCAGCGTTCGTAGAGCCGAGCACCCGCCTTCTGGGCCTGCTGGGCGAGTTGCTCGTCGAAGTCGTCGCGTTTGCGGACCAGTCCGTAGTCCGGGAAGCTGGCGAGTTCCGGCCAATCCAGCTGGAGCCGGGTGCCGCCGCTGATGATCCGCAGACCCTTGTTGCGCAGCCACCCCGCCTCCTCGGAGATGTCGATGCCCATCGCGACGAGCTGTTTGGTGGCGCGCGGGGTGAGGCCGTCGCCGCAGACCTTCTCCCGCGGGAAGGCGGTCTTCTCCAGCAGCAGTACGTCCAGGCCCGCCTTGGCCAGGTAGTACGCGGTCGTCGAGCCGGCCGGTCCGGCCCCGACGACGATCACATCTGCGCGGTGTTCGGAGAGCGGCTCGGTCACGGCGGGTTCTCCCCAAGGACGTGGATTTCTACGTGCCGACCGGCACGGGACACGTGCAGTCTAAGAGGCGGAACCGACTAGCCAGCCGAAGGGCCGCCCAGTGAGTCAACCCGTACGCCCCGCCGTCCCGTCCGTCGCGCCGTCCGCCGTGCCGCTCCCCGTGGTGGGTCTGCGGGTGCCCACCCATGAGGACGCCCACCATTGGCACCGGGTGTTCGACGACCCGGAGGTGATGCGGTTCCTCGGCGGGACGTCGGCGGAGCCGTCCGCGTACGAGGAGTTGACCGCCAGGCAACGGCGTCACCACGCGGAACTCGGCTTCTGCCTCTGGACGGTGACCGGTGGCGTTGGCGGTGAGGTGCTCGGGTTCACCGGCGCGCAGCCCTGGCCGCGGGACTGGGGGCCGGTGGGCGAGATGGAGATCGGCTGGCGACTGGGGCGGGAGCACTGGGGGCGCGGGTACGCGACCGCGGCGGCGCTCGCCGGGCTCGACGCGGTGCGCGGCGCCGGGGTGCGCCACGTGGTGGCGATGGTGGACTCCGAGAACGCCCGCTCGCTCGCGGTCACCGAACGGCTGGGCATGGAGCGGGCCGAGGAGTTCGCCACTCCGGGCGGACGCCTGGCGTACTGCTTCCGACTGGACCTGTAGGGCCCGGAAACGGGGGCGTGCGGAGGGTGCCGGGGGCGCGCCCTGATGAGCACGCTCCCGTAGGGCGGGCATCACGCTCCGCGTACGCGGGGTCGCGGCGCTTCCGGGCGGGCCGGTGTCGGAGCTACCCTTTTCGGTACCACTGGGGGTGAGTTTGTGCGCTTTGCACCCAGAACACATGACGTACGGGTCCCCCGGCTCGTCGGGCTGATGGCCGTGGACGCGAAGGCCGCCGCGCAGGCGCACGGAGTGCTGCTCAGCGCGCCCGATCGGCCCGATCTGCGGCACGCCGTCGTCGATTACGTGGTGCGGCAGTACCCCGCGCCCGGGGTCGAGGTGCCGCGGGGGGCCACGGTCACCGTGTGGTTCGACCTGGGGCCCGGGGAGGGGGACGGCGGCTCGGGCGTGCGGGAGCCGCGGCGGCCTGGGCCCGAGCCGGACGGGGTGGGTCGGGAGCGGTCGCCCTGCGGGACGTAGGCTCCGCGTGGGTTGCGTTTGACCTGTGCGATGCGCTGCGCGGTGCCTGATCCGGTGCGCTCCGGTGCTCGTGCGCGGTCCAGTCCGCGTGCGCTGGAGGATTGCGCAGTTCCCCGCGCCCCTATCCGGTGCGACCCGCC
>NZ_JBHXEN010000018.1:45780-128556 GCF_042724695.1 Streptomyces sp. NPDC127068
CGAACTTCGCTGCCCTACACAGGTGCGCTGTGGCTTCGCGCAGTTCCCCGCGCCCCTGATCCGGTGCGCTCCGGAACCCGTACACGGTCCAGTCCGCGTGCGCTGGAGGATTGCGCAGTTCCCCGCGCCCCTATCCGGTGCGACCCGCCCGAACTTCGCTGCCCTACACAGGTGCGCTGTGGCTTCGCGCAGTTCCCCGCGCCCCTGATCCGGTGCGCTCCGGAACCCGTACACGGTCCGGTCCACGTGCGCTGGGTCGATGCGCAGTTCCCCGCGCCCCTGTGGGGTGCGTTCCGGCGGAGTGCATCTCGACCGGGGTGCCCCGATAGGGGCGCGGGGAACTGCGCGAACCATCAGCGCACCCGAGCCGGACCACGCACGCGCAGCGGAACGCACCCGCCCAGGGACCGCGCACCCGAGCCGGACCGCGCACGCGCAGCGGGACGTACTCAGGGGGCGCGGGGAACCGCGCGAACGGCCGGCCCGCAGCCGACCACGCACCGCTACCGCTGAGGCGACCGCACCGCCGGAGGGGAAACCATCCGGACCAGCACCGCACCCACCAAGATGCCACCGGCGACCCACAGGAGCCCGAAGAGCAGGGCGTCCGACACCTGAGTGCCGATCTCCGTGGCCCCGGAGGACCCGTAGCTACCGACGGGCCGCTGCTGCTCCATCCCGTAGCCACCGATCGCCACCAGGACCAGGAGCAGCCCCAGGAACAGCGCGCCCGCCAGCACCCGGTCCGCGGTCCCCGGATGGCGGCGGGCCGCGAGGACGCCCAGGAACACCGCGCACACCGCGCCCGCAGTGAGCGAACCGGCGACCGCCCACCCACCGACCGCATCGCCGAGTTCGGAGAGGCCGAAGGTCTCGCGCTCCCGTCCGCCGCCGCTTCCGACCTCCACCCCGGTGGCGGCGCCCCAGGAGAAACCGAGCCCGGACACCGCGAAGTTCAGCAGCAGGAGCAGGGCGACGGAGTACGAGGAGTAGTCGCCGCCCAGCGAACCGCCGTCCTCGAACTCGTCGCGTTGCAGGTACACGACGAGCAGGATCACTGCGCACAGGCCCAACGCGAAGCCCATCGCCCGCAGCGCGGTGCCGAACGCCTGGGTGAACCGCAGCAGGCCCGGCCGGGCGGCGAGCCAGCCGGCGTGTTCGTCACGGCCGAGGACGACCGCCGACAGGACGGCGGTGAGCAGCAGCGCGCCCGGGACCGCCCACAGCGCCCCGGAGATCTCGAAGTCCTTGATGGAGGGCCGGGCGAACAGGGCCAACACCAGCACCCCGCCGGCGACGAGCACGCTGACCCGCACGGCTGCTTCGAGCCCGGCGGTGGCGCCCCGGGTCCAGGGCGTGGCCGACGCCCAGGGGTCCGCCGCGGCGCCGGACGGCGGGAAGCCGAGGGCGGACCGTTGCCGTGTCCGGGTGCGCAGGGCTCGCAGCCCGCCGTAGAGGGCGAGCAGCCACAGGGCCGTGACGGTGAGCGGGATCAGTGATATCTCGATCTTCTCGCCGTCCGTGCCGCCGAGCGCCGAGGAGTCCGATCCGTACGCGTCGCCGTAGTCGTCGCCGTAGTCGTCGCCCTCCGGCCAGGACTCCCCGGACCGCTCGTCCGGTCGGGACTCCTGGAACGTGACGTCCCCGCCCACCGACTGGAGCACCGCGGCGAGGCTGATCTGGAAGCGGTCGCCGAAGCCGACGGCATCCGGGTCGGACGTGTCCTGACCGTACGTGGGCGCAGCGAGCGCGAAGGTGACCGCCACCAGGACCACCAGCGGCCACACGGCGGCCTGGAACGCCCCGCCCCAGTCTCCGCCGAAGGCCCGCCGCAGGAACGAGCCCGCGCCGGACGGCGGGGCCGGGGGCGGCGGCAGGACGTGACCGGGCGGGTGGGCAGTGAACCCCGGTGCGGCCGGGGGGACCTGTGCGGCGGGAGGCGGCGGCGGTGCGCTGGAGGCGATGAGTTCGGGCTCCCCGAGGGCCTGGCCGGGGGCCGGCGGGGGCGGGACGGGTACGGGCGGGGTGGGTGAGGGCGGGGCGCCGGGCGGCGCGGGCGGGACCTTCGCCGTCGGCACCTGCCCGGTGGGCGGGCCGGTCGGCGCCGGCGGGGCCTGGGGCGCGGGGGGCGCCGCCGGGGGATCGGGCACGGGCGGGCGTTCCCGCCCGCAGCTCATGCAGAAGCGCCCCTCCTCGGGAGCAGGTGTTCCGCAGTACGGGCAGTACGACGCCATCAGGGCACGCTCCGTCGTCCGGGACCGGGAGTGAGACACCCGCTACGGGGCGCGATCACGTAGTCAACGGACACATCTTCGGTGCCACCGGTTCCCGTCATCCAGACATCTGCGCAAGGAAGTTGGGCCGATTCGACCGGGAGTGGACGGCCCCGTCCCGGAACGGGGTGCGACCGAGGGGGGGCTCAGCCCTGTTTGAAGCCCCGGTGCAGGGTCACGATCCCGCCCGACAGGTTCCGCCAGGCGACCCGCGACCAGCCCGCGTCCTGCAACATCGCGGCCAACCGGGGCTGGTCCGGCCAGTCACGGATGGACTCGGCGAGGTACACGTACGCCTCGGGGTTGGAGGACACCGCGCGGGCCACCGGCGGCAGGGCGCGCATCAGGTACTCGCTGTAGGCGGTGCGCAGCGGGGCCCAGGTGGGGTGGGAGAACTCGCAGATGACGACGCGTCCGCCGGGCCGGGTGACGCGCAGCATCTCGCGCAGGGCCCGCTCGGTGCCGTGGACGTTGCGCAGCCCGAAGGAGATGGTGACCGCGTCGAAGGTGTCGTCCTTGAACGGCAGTCGGGTCGCGTCGCCCGCCGTGAGCGGCAGCCAGGGGTTGCGCCGCTTGCCGACCTTGAGCATGCCGAGGGAGAAGTCGCAGGGCACGACGTAGGCGCCGGCGCGGACGAACGGGAGGGAGGAGGTGGCGGTTCCGGCGGCGAGGTCCAGGACCTTCTGCGCGGGCCGGGCGTCCACCGCCTTGGCGACCTCGCGGCGCCAGATCCGGTCCTGTCCGAGGGACAGCACGTCATTGGTGAGGTCGTAGCGTTCCGCGACGTCGTCGAACATCGAGGCGACGTCGTGCGGCTGCTTGTCCAGAGATGCGCGGGTCACCCCCCCATTGTCGCAGCCCTCCGCCGCCCGCCCGGGACGGGGGCGCTATCGGCGGCGGTGCACGATGCGGCCGGCGCAGACCGTGACGAGGCATTCGCCCGGGGCGCCCGCGCGCGGGTCGCCGTCGAAGGCCGCGAGGTCCGCGCGGGCCGACTCGGCGAGCGTCAACGGCCGTCCGTCGGGGCGGACGAGGACCCCGGCCCGCTCGGCCGCGGACCGCAGGGCCGGATCGGTGAGGTGGCCGGCCACCACGGCCACGCCGCCCGTGGTGAGCACCGCGTGCACCCGCTCCCGGGGCGAGGGCGCCCCGGGCAGTGCGCCGTCGTGCACCCGCCCCGGACCGAGCACCCCGGGCCAGGACCGCACCCGGGCGGTGGGGAACCGCTCCCGCAGGACGTCGAGCGCACCGATCGCGGCGATCCGGTCACCCCGCACGGCGACCGCGCCGTGCGGCACGGACGGGCCGCCGTCCCAGTCGAGGACCAGTTCCCGGCCGGTGTGGAGGGTCAGCACCGGCGGGTCAGTTGCTGCTGAGGAGCTTGAGTTCGGGGTGCGCGGTGCCCCCGGCGATGGCGGTCGAGGAGATGTGCGACTGCACCCGCTCGTCCACCGGGTCGTTCGCCGGGTCGTCGTGCACCACCAGGTGCTCGTACGTGGTGGCCCGCTGCGCGGGGACCCGTCCGGCCTTGCGGATCAGGTCGATGATCTCCAGCCGGTTGGACCGGTGCTTGGCCCCGGCCGAGGAGACGACGTTCTCCTCCAGCATGATCGACCCGAGGTCGTCCGCGCCGTAGTGCAGGGAGAGTTGGCCGACCTCCTTGCCGGTGGTCAGCCAGGAGCCCTGGATGTGCGCGACGTTGTCGAAGAAGAGCCGGGCGATCGCGATCATGCGCAGGTACTCGAAGAGGGTGGCCTGCGTACGGCCCTTGAGGTGGTTGTTCTCCGGCTGGTACGTGTACGGAATGAAGGCGCGGAAGCCGCCCGTCCGGTCCTGTACGTCCCGGATCATCCGCAGGTGCTCGATGCGCTCGGCGTTGGTCTCGCCGGTCCCCATGAGCATGGTGGACGTGGACTCGACGCCCAGGCCGTGCGCCGTCTCCATGATCTCCAGCCAGCGCTCGCCGCTCTCCTTGAGCGGGGCGATGGCCTTGCGCGGGCGGGCCGGCAGCAGCTCCGCGCCGGCCCCGGCGAACGAGTCGAGCCCGGCCGCGTGGATGCGGGTGATGGCTTCCTCCACGGAGACCTTGGAGATCCGCGCCATGTGCTCGACCTCGGAGGCGCCGAGGGAGTGGATGACGAGCTGCGGGAACGCCCCCTTGATCGCGGCGAAGTGCTCCTCGTAGTACTCGACGCCGTAGTCGGGGTGGTGGCCGCCCTGGAACATGATCTGGGTGCCGCCGAGTTCGACGGTCTCCGCGCAGCGGCGCAGGATGTCGTCGAGCTCGCGCGTCCAGCCCTTCTTCTTGTCCTTGGGGGCCGCGTAGAAGGCGCAGAACTTGCACGCCGTCACGCACACGTTGGTGTAGTTGATGTTCCGCTCGATGATGTACGTCGCGATGTGCTCGGTCCCCGCGTACCGCAGCCGGCGGGCGGCGTCGGCGGCGGAGCCCAGGGCGTGCAGCGGCGCGTCCCGGTACAGGTCGAGGGCTTCCTCTGGGGTGATCCGGCCACCCGCGGCGGCACGGTCGAGGATGGGCTGGAGGCCGGCCTTCTCGGTCACCGGGCGGTCCCTTTCGGCAGGGGTTGGTCGGTCCGATCCAGCGTACGTCAGCGGGGTGCGGCCCCCGGGAACGGGCCGCCGTCAGGCCCCGTACCCGCCAAGCAGGACGCCGACGAGGGCCCCGCCGAGCAGGAACGGCCCGAAGGGGATGGCCGTGCGCCGGGTCGCGCGCCGCCGCAGCACCAGCACCGCCCCGTACAGCGCGGCGAACAGGAACCCGGCGAAGGTGCCGACGAGGACGGCCCCCCAGCCGTACCAGCCGAGGGCGGCGCCGAGCGGCAGGGCGAGCTTCACGTCGCCGAAGCCCATGCCGTCGGGGTTCAGCAGGAAGAGGACGAGGTATCCGGCGCCCAGCGCCAGCGCACCGAGCAGGGCACCCGGCCAGCTGCCCCCGTGGCCGGGGAGCAGGGCGGCGGCGCCCAGGAGCACGGGTGCGGCGGCGGCGAGCGGCAGGGTCAGCACGTCGGGCAGCCGCTTCACCGCGAGGTCCACGAGCGCGAGCAGCACCGCCGGCGGCGCCAGCAGCAGCCAAACGGCGACTTCCGGCCGTACTCCGGTGGCGCCCGCGAGCAACGCGCACACCACCGCCGTCACCCCCGCGACCAGGGACGTCCGGGGGCCGATGCGGCCCTCGGCGCAGCGCGCCGGGCCCAGCCAGCCGCGCACTCCGCGGGGCAGCGGGTGCCCGTGCGGGCCGTGCGCGCGCCAGGGGTCGCCGGGCTCCACCGACAGGCGGTACGCCACCCGGGGGAGCAACGCACCGGCGGCGAGCCCCCACCCCGCCGCCACCACCGTCACGACCACCCCACCCGTACCCATGCCGCCCCCGCTCCCCCGGCGGTCGGCCCGCTGCCCACCGCTCGCGGGGTCCACCCTGGCCACCCCGGCGCCCGCCTGGATACCGTTTCCGCGTCCCGGGACGGACGTTGGCCGAAATCACACCGTCAGCGGAAGGACGCAACCGTGGGCGCGGTTCCCGTCGTCACCGCACGGGAGGGCCCGACCCGCGGGTGGGGGCCTCCCCGGGGGCACGCAGCGAGGAGACGACACATGCGCACGGTCACGACGGGGTCCGGCAGCGGGCTCCGGGCACCCCGGTGGACGGCACGGTCCGCCGCGGCGTTCGGACTGGCGACGACCCTGCTGCTCACCGGCTGCGGAGGCGGGGCGAAGGACGGGGCGAAGGAGCGGGCCGCCCCCACGCCCACGCTCAGCGCCTCCGTCGCGCCGCTCGAAACCGGCAACGCCCGGCCGCGCACCGAACGCCCCGACGTCACCCTCCCCCGTGACCTCACTGAGCGGTACGAGACCTGGGTGACCCACGACTCCGAGCGGGACCTGGTGCTGGGGGACGCCGGTCTGGCCCGGGGCACGGTCCTGGACGCGCTGGTCAGCGGCGAGACCACCACGGAGGCGGTGGAGTTCTTCTTCACCGGGAAGGCCCTGTCGGCCGTCCGCGCGTACACCCGCGACGGTGCCGCCTCCGGCTCCCGGCCCACGGGCTTCGTCCGCTACTTCGAGCCGAAGCTCGACCTCCCCGACGGGCTGTTGGACCTTCCGGACCGACCCCGCGCGGCCCTGTCCTTCTGCGCCGACGAATCGAGGCTGTCCCCCAAGAACCGGGTGACCGGCAAGGTCGGCCCGGCCCCGCGCGGGGCGGACGCACACGTGCTCTACGAGACCCGGCTACGGCTGAGCGACCGGGGCGTGTGGCAGACCTTCGAACTCACCACGGAGCGCGGCGCCGCGGAGTGCGCCCCGTAACCCGGGCCTTCCCCGTAGCTCAGGAGACCTTCTCCAGTTGGGCCGTGGGGTTGCCCGCCGGTGCGTTGTCGGACTCGTACCGCAGGCCCTCCGCGGTCGGCTCCAGTCGGACCTCGTGGGCCCCGGTCGTGCACTGGTACGGGTTCGACTCCTTGGGGCGGCCGGTGGCGACGAGGCGCTTCGCGTCGGCGCTGCGCAGCACGAGGACGTTCTCGCAGACCCCGTCGATCGGGTCGACCTGGCGGAACGTCCCGATCGTGGCGCCCCCGGCGGCCTGTCGGACGGTGACGGTGAAGGTGCCCATCGGCAGGGCGCCGGACAGGGCGAAGCCCTCGCCCTCCCAGGTGCCCAGGTACCGCTCGGGCACGGCGGGCCGCTTGGCGTCGGAGGAGCCCGGGGCACCGTCACCCGAGTCGCCCCCGCCGAACAGGTCGAAGACGAACGCCGAGCCCACCGTGACGGCGGCCAGGGCGCCCGCCACGACCAGGGCGATCGTGCAGCTCACCCTGCGCCCCCGGCCGCGGACGTCCGCCGTGCGTTCGGCGCCCGCCGAGACGGAGATCCGGTCGGGCGACACGGTGCCGGTCGGGGCATCGGCAGGGGCGGCAGAAAACGACGCCGGGGTGACGGCCGCGGGCGGGTAGGGCGGCGGCGGCCCCACCCGACCGCCGCCGGGCAGGGTCGTTCCGGGGCCGCCCACGGACGGGCTGGCGAACGGGACCGGGCCGGTGGGGCAGGCGGCGGGTGCCAGGGGTTCCCGGTGCGGGACCGCGTCCAGGTCCAGCAGACCCACCGCGACCCGGCTCACCTCGGCCACCAGCGCGGTCGGCAACCAACCGGCCGGCACCAGCGGGCCGGTGCCCTCGGGCGCCAGTCGCCGCACCAGTTCCGCGGCGTCCGGCCGGTCGCCGGGGTGCTTCGCCAGACAGGCGGCCACGACCTCGCGCAGCTCCCCGGTGACCCCGGACAACTCCGGCTCCTCGTGGACCACCCGGTAGAGCAGCGAGGCCGAGGAGTCCCCGGGGAACGGGGACGCACCGCTCGCGGCGAAGGCCAGGACCGCGCCGAGCGAGAAGACGTCCGCCGCGCCCGTGACGTCCCCGCCGAGTATCTGCTCGGGCGCCATGTAGCCGGGTGAACCGATGGAGACGCCGGTGGAGGTGAGGGTGGTGGTGCCGTCGGTCGCCCGGGCGATGCCGAAGTCGATCAGCCGCGGCCCGTCGAGGGCGAGGAGCACGTTCGACGGCTTCACGTCGCGGTGGACCAACCGCAGCCCGTGCACCCGGACCAGCGCTTCGGCGAGCCCCGCCCCGAGGATGCGGACCGTGTGCGCGGGAAGCGGTACGGGCCCGTCCGGGCCGCTGACCGCACGGGCCAGCGAGGGGCCCGCGACGTAGCCGGTCGCCACCCAGGGCACCGCGGCGGTCGGGTCGGCGTCCAGGACAGGGGCCGTCCAGTCGCCGCCGACCCGCTGGGCGGCGGTCACCTCGCGGCGGAACCGGGCCCGGAACTCCTCGTCGCGCGCGAAGTGCGGGTGCACGACCTTGACGGCGACCGTCCGGCCGCCGGCGCTGCGCCCGAGGTAGACCCGGCCCATCCCGCCGGAGCCGAGGCGGCCGACCAGGCGGTAGGGGCCGATCGCGGTCGGTTCGTCGACGTCGAGTGGTTGTACGGTGCCCGGCTGCACGACGTCGGCCTCCCCCAGAAGCACATGGCTGTGCGCAGCAGCGTAGCCCCGTGCGGTACGGGGCGGTGCGGGGCCGTCGGGACGGCGTTCCGGGCGGTGCGGATTCGGTCCGTCCCGCAGGACTCCCCCGGGGCCGGACGCCCCCTCAGTCGCCGTTCATGGATAACCCGTTGCCGGGGACGCTCCCGTTCGTCCCGCAAATGCCCCCGTAATTGACGCCGGACATGATTGGCCGGTCGAACAGGACCGGCTCGTTCCGCAAGGAGTGGGGACCGCGTCCGGTTCCGCCCCCCGGTCCCGGGGCCGGAAGGCTCCCCGGGGGTTAGGGGAATTCCCGGTGACGCCCCGGGGAATTCCAGGACGCCGTCAGCACGCTATGACGCTGCTAAAGCGATTCACGCGGAATGCGCACGACCACCGCACGGAAACCCGGTACCGCCCGGTTCCGTCGCGTTCCGTTCCGTCGCGTTCCGTCGTGCTCTGTTCCGTTGCGTTCCGTTCCGATCCGTTCGGGTTCGTTGCGCGGCGTTCGGGTCCGGCGTGCCGCCTTGCGGTCCCGGCGTGCCGCCTCCGGGTCGGGTCCGAGGCGTCCGGGTCCGACGCAGGGCGCCGCCCGCTTCCGATGCGGGCACCCCGGCCGGACGCGGCCCGCTCACGGTTCCAGGAGCCGCACCCGGACGTCCGCCGGGAACCCGGTCGTCGGGCCCACCCGGCGGGCGAACTCGGAGACGGCGGCCAGCTGCGGAGCGGCGAAACGGAAGTCGAGCGTCCGGAAGTACCGTTCCAGCACCTCCGTGTCGAACGTCTCCCACCGCGCGGCCTGTTCGGCCACCTTGGTGACCTCCTCCAACGACAGGTCACGGGAGGCGAGGAACGCCTCGTGCACCTGGCGCACCACCTCGGGCTCCCGCTCCAGGTAGTCGCGACGGGCCGCCCACACGGCGAACACGAAGGGCAGCCCCGTCCACTCCTTCCACAGCGCCCCCAGGTCGTGCACCTGGAGCCCGAGCCGGGGCGCGTAGTGCAGGTTCGCCCGCAGGGCCGCGTCCCCGATCAGCACCGCCGCGTCCGCCTCCTGCATCATCAGGCCCAGGTCCGGCGGGCAGGTGTAGTAGTCGGGGCGCACGCCGAAGCGCTCGGCCAGCAGGAGTTGCGCCAGGCGCACGGAGGTCCGCGAGGTGGAACCCAGGGCGACCCGGGCCCCGTCCAACTGGTCCAGCGGCACCTGGGAGACGATCACGCAGGACATGACGGGGCCGTCGCAGCCCACGGCGATGTCGGGGAAGGCGACCAGGTCGTCCGCGTGCTTCAGGAACTCGACGAGGGTGATGGGCCCGATGTCCAGGCGGCCCGCCACGAGGTGCTCGCTCAGCTGCTCGGGGGTGTCCTTCATCAGTTCGAGGTCGAGGAGCGTTCCGGTCCGCGCGAGCCCCCAGTACAGGGGTACGCAGTTCAGGAACTGGATGTGACCGACACGGGGCCGGGTACGGCCGGCGGCCGGGGGCGCGGTGGCGTCCTGGGCCGGCAGGGGTGCCGCGGGAGAATTGTCCACATCGCGAGGCTAGCCCGCGGGGGCGCGCGGCGGGCGCAGGGGGGCGCCCGTCACGGTGCGCCGGACGGCGGTCCGGGGAGTAGGTCGGGCCTCGCGAGCCAGCGGCAAGGGGCAGCGGGTTATGCCGCGTCACTTTGCCGAACCATTGGCTCCGACAGGGCCCCGGCGCGGCTCCGACACGGCACCCTCGCGTCAAGGCCAACGGCCCGACTCAAACATCCGGGTGACGTGATCTTGACCTCTATCGCTTTCCCGGGGCTCCGTGCTAAGCTCAACGCAAGTTGCAGTTTGGTTTCCCTTGCAGTACAGAGCCTGCGGAGCATGTAACCCGCAGGCTTTTGTCGTTTTCAGACTTTTGCAGTTGTTACAACAGCAGGTTCTGGAGCAGGGCAACCCTTTGGCCCAAGGAGGGCTTATGGCTACCGGAACCGTGAAGTGGTTCAACGCCGAAAAGGGCTTTGGTTTCATCGCCCAGGAAGGCGGGGGCCCCGATGTCTTCGTCCACTACTCCGCGATCAACGCGGCCGGGTTCCGCTCCCTTGAGGAGAACCAGGCCGTGAGCTTCGACGTCACGCAGGGCCCGAAGGGCCCGCAGGCGGAGAACGTCACCCCGCTGTAGCGGGACTCCCGAGGTCACTCGGGGACCGATCCGGAACGGATAGCAGTACCCAAGGAGCCCCGCTCCCTCCGCGCCTGCCGCGGTGGGAGGCGGGGCTCCTGCCTGTTCCGCCCGCTGCACGGGTCGGGCGCCCGCTTCACGGGTCGGGCAACAGGGCGGGGTCCACCGGGTCGGCGGGGCAGGAACGCCCCGAAGCGGGCAGGTCCCCCTCCAGGAAGAACGCGTCCACCACCCGCTTCACGCACTTGGACGAGGTGTAGCCGCCGTGCCCCTCGCCCCGGTTGTCCAGGACGACGGCCGAGTCGCCGAGGCGGCGGGCGGTCTCGACGGTCCACCGGTAGGGCGTGGCGGGGTCCCCGCGCGTGCCCACCAGCAGGAACCTGGGCGTCGGAACGTCATGGATCGAGCGGATGAAGTCACTGCCCGGCGGGTAGCCGGTGCACAGCAGCACCTGACTCAGCTGGGCGGGGCCGAAGAGGGGCGAGGCCGCGGTGTAGTCGGCGAGCAGCCGTTCGTACGCCGGACCGGACAACTCGGCGGCGGTCGGCCGGTCGGGGTCGTCCGCGCAGTTGACGGCGGTCAGCGCGGCCCATCCGTTGTCCAGGGGCACGGCGGGCACGTCCTTGCCCCTGGGGTGGGGGGCACCGGTGACCGGGACCGGCATGGAGGTCGCCAGCAGCGGGATCGGGTCGTCGTCCTCGATCAGCGAGGTCAGGGCGAGGGACAGCGCCGGCCAGTTGGACTGGCTGTACAGCGTGGCCGACAGCGCGGAGACCAGGGTGTCCACCGTGAACAGCGAACCGTCGTAGAGGGTGATCGGCTCGGCCGTGACGCGCTCGACCAGTCGGGTGACGGCGCGCTTGGCGTCCCGGGCGTTGGTCCCGAGCGGACAGTCGGGGCGGGTGGCGCACCAGGTGGCGAAGTCGTCCAGGGCCCGCTGCCGCCCCTCCGCGGTCACCAGGCCCTGTTCGACCAGCGGCTCGGTGAGGGTGTCGACGCCGTCGAGGACCATCCGGCCGACGCGGTGCGGGAACTCGGCGGCGTACGCGGCACCGAGCCGGGTCCCGTAGGAGAAGCCCAGGTAGTGGAAACGGTCGTCCCCGAGGGCGTGCCGGATGACGTCCAGGTCACGCGCGGTGTTGATGGTCCCCACGTACGGCAGTACGGGGCCCGAGGCGCGGCGGCACTCCTCGTAGTGGGCGTCCGCCTGCTCCACGAAGGCGTCCGGGTCCGTGCCGGTGAAGACGGGCGGGGCGCTGTCGCCGCAGCTGACGGGGGAGCTCCGGCCGACGCCGCGCGGGTCGAAGGTGACCACGTCGTACGCGTCGGTGAACTCGTTGAAGGTCCTGCCGAAGCCGGCGAGGGTGACGATGCCGGGGTCGCCCGGGCCGCCGAAGTTCAGCAGCAGCGAGCCTTCGGGGTCGTCGGTGGTGGCCTTGATGCGGGCCAGGGCGATGCGCAGGGTGCCCTCGTCCGGGGCGGCGTAGTCGAGGGGGACGGTGACCTCCGCGCAGGTCATGTCCTCCGGGTTCTGCGGTAGGTCCTCACAGGGGTGCCAGGTGATGCGTTGCTCGTAGAACGGGCGTAGGTCCGGCTGCTCGGCCTGCTCCGCTCGGCCTGGCCGGTCGGCTCGGTCGGGGCTGGCCGGTTGCGCCGGAGCGAGCGCCGGGGCGGTCACTGTGAGTAGCGTCGCGAGCAGGGCTGCGGACCGTATCCGTAGCGTGCGCTTCGCGCCCATCGCGCCCTCCAGTAGGGGGGAAGGTGCACTCACCTCACCATAGGAGCGGTGCGGTGACCCCGCGCTACGGAGTCCCGGCCGGGTGCTCGGGGCTCCGACGGTGCGCTGCACTCTGCGGGTGCGCTGGGGTCGCTCGCGCAGTTCCCCGCGCCCCTATCGGGGCGCCCCCCTGTTGGGTGACCTGGCGGTCGGGGCGTCCAGCGGGTCGATCAGGGGCGCGGGGAACTGCGCGAAAGTCGAAGCCGGCACGGACCATCGGCATCCGGGCCGCGAAGGTATCCCTGTTTGGGGCAGGGGGAGTCCCGGAATCCACGCGACGATGGGCTCGTGGTCACCTCAGCAGCGAACGACCTCGGCGGATTCCTGCGCAGCAGGCGCGAACGTCTGACGCCGGAGGCGGCAGGCATACGCCCCGGCATCACCCATCGGCGCGTCCCGGGACTGCGCAGGGAGGAACTGGCCGAACTCGCCGGGGTCAGCATCGGCTACTACACCCGGCTCGAACAGGGAGCCAGCAGCAGCGCTTCGCCCGCGGTCGTCGACGCACTGGCCGCGGCGTTACGGCTGGACCCGTCCGAACACGAACACCTGCGCGTCCTCGCCGCCCCGAGACGACCGACCCGGTCCCGGGCGCACCGCAGCAAGCTGAGGCCATCGGTGCGCGATCTGCTGGCCGCCGTCCCCACAGCGGCGGCGATCGTGATCGACCACCGCGCCGACGTCCTGGCGTGGAACCGTCTCGGTCACGCCCTGCTGGCCGGTCACGTCGACTTCGACGCCCCCGACGCACGCGTCCGGCCGAACATCGCGCGCATGCTGTTCCTCGATCCGCACCACCGCGCGGTGTACTGCGACTGGGCCGGCAAGGCACAGGTCACGGTCGCGGCCCTGCACCAAGCGGTCGCCCGGCACCGGGCGGACGCCGGGCTCGAACGCCTCGTGGGCGAACTCGTCGCCGAGAGTCCGGAGTTCGCCCGGATGTGGGCGCGGCGTCCCGTTCGCACCTGCTCGTCCTCCGTACGCACACTCGACCATCCCGTCGTCGGACGGCTGACCCTGTCGAACGAGACGGTCACCCTGCCCGACGACGACCAGCAGATCGGGCTGTTCTACGCCCGCCCCGGCACCCCCGACGCCGACGCCCTCGCCCTGCTGGCGCAGGGCATCGACCGACGATCCGCGCCGGACGCCCCGTCGCAGGAGGAGAACGCACGATGAAGATCATCACAGTGGGCGGCGCCGGCACCATCGGACGCCGACTGGTGCCCGCGCTCCGGGCCCGGGGCCACCAGGTCGTCGTGGCCGGACGCACCTCGGGTGACGTCCACGTAGATCTGACCTCGCACGAGACCATCGAGGCCATGTACCGCGAGGT
This sequence comes from Streptomyces sp. NPDC127068, assembly GCF_042724695.1. Taxonomy (NCBI): domain Bacteria; kingdom Bacillati; phylum Actinomycetota; class Actinomycetes; order Kitasatosporales; family Streptomycetaceae; genus Streptomyces; species Streptomyces sp. NPDC127068. Next base: position 59,351 of record NZ_JBHXEN010000018.1, read on the forward strand.
CGGGGCGGTCGACGCGGTCGTGAGCATCGCGGCGCACGGCGAACTCGACGACTTCCAGACGCTGACGCGGCAAGCGCTGTACGAGAACACGCGCGCCAAGTTCTTCGGCCAGGCCGATCTGGTCCTCACCGGTCAACACCACGTCGCCGACGGCGCCTCCTTCACCCTGACGTCCGGCGTCTTCGCCGACCAGCCGTGGCCGCACGTCACCGGCGGCGGCGTCATCAGCGGCGCCCTGCACAGCTTCGTCCTGTCGGCCGCGATCGAGTTGCCGCGGGACCTGCGGATCAACGTGGTCAGCCCGACGCTGATCGGCGACTCCGTCGATGACTTCGGCGCGCACTTCCCCGGCCTGCGACCGGTGCCGATGAACGAATTGGTCGAGCACTACCTGGCCTGCGTCGAAGGCGACGGCACCGGCCGGATCATCCGCGCGTACGGACCCGCTCCCGAGAAGGCCCACGCAGGAGGCACGCACCTGGCATCGTCGGACGCATGACACGGATACGCCCGCGGCTGACCACCGCCGCCCCGTCCCTCGCCCTGCTCGCCCTCACGGCGACCGGCTGCGCCTTCCCGACCGACCCCAACCCCGCACCCGGCGCTTCCTCGTCCGCTCCCGCGCCGCCCGTCACGGACGAATGGAACGACCGGTTCGCGGAGAACCACGCGTACCGCAAGCAGGCGTCCATCACCGCCGAGCAGCGACGGGAAGCCGGGCCCAGGGCCGAGGCGTTGGCCACGGCCCTGCGGAAACTCGCGGACTCCGGCAGCACCACCGAAGCGGCCCTGCGCACCGTAGCCGCCCGGGCCCTCGGCTTGCGGCCCGAGCACGTCGAGTCGGTGGGCGACCGGTTCGCCCCGCTGCGCAATGCGCTGGTGGGCGGCGGCGAGGGCAGCGTGTGCGTCAACGGCACGGTCCACGCCACCGGCAAGGTGCAGACGGAGGTCGTCGGCCGCACCGCGGACGGCACCTGCATCCCCGACCTGGGCAAGTACTGAGCCACCCCCGAGCCTCCGACGACGCACGACCGGCTGACCGCCCCGAAAGGGGCGCGGGGAACTGCGCACCACCACCGCGCACCGCGCAGACAAAGCGCACCCGCGCCCAGACGCACGCGAAAGCACCCGCAGGGAATCGCACCCGCAGGAGCACGCCGATACGCCCGTGGGGCCCACCGAGAACGGCGAGCCCCACGGACGTGAGCGGCACCCCGGGAACCCGGGGGTCAGAGGTCAAGCAGTAGCGGGAGCCGGGCCCCGGTCCTGCGGGACGGGAGCAACAGCCTCCGCCTCGTCGATCGGCGAGGCCGACGCATTGTTGTACGCGTCGTGGTCGAGGATCTTCTCGCGGGCCGAGACGATCACCGGAACCAGCGCCTGACCGGCGACGTTCGTGGCGGTGCGGATCATGTCGACGATCGGGTCGATCGCGAGGAGCAGACCGACGCCCTCGATCGGCAGGCCCAGCGTCGACAGGGTCAGCGTCAGCATGACCGTGGCACCGGTGAGGCCGGCCGTGGCCGCGGAGCCGACCACCGAGACGAAGGCGATCAGGATGTAGTCACCGAGGTTGAGGTCGACCTTGAAGATCTCCGCGACGAAGATCGCGGCGATGGCCGGGTAGATCGCGGCGCAGCCGTCCATCTTGGTCGTGGCGCCGAACGGCACGGCGAAGGACGCGTACTCCTTCGGAACGCCCAGGCGCTCGGTCACGCGCTGGGTCAGCGGCATCGTGCCCACGGAGGAGCGGGAGACGAAGGCGAGCTGGATCGCGGGCCAGGCGCCCTTGAAGAACTGGAGCGGGTTGACCTTGGCGACGACCGCCAGCAGCGTCGGGTACACGCCGAAGAGCACCAGGAGGCAGCCGACGTACACGGCGGCGGTGAAGACGGCGTAGTCGCCGATCAGGTCCCAGCCGTAGGTGGCGATGGCGTAGCCGATGAGGCCGACGGTGCCGAGCGGGGCGAGCTTGATGACCCACCACAGGGCCTTCTGGAGGAGTTCGAGGACGGCCTCACTGAGGCTGAGGATCGGCTTGGCCCGGTCACCGATCTTCAGCGCGGCGATACCGGCGACGGCGGCCAGGAAGACGATCTGGAGGACGTTCAGCTCGGTGAACGGCGTGATCACGTCGGTGGGGACGATGCCGGTGAGGAAGTCGATCCAGGAGCCGGTGTTCTTCGGCTCGCCGCCGTCCTTGGGGGTCAGGCCGGTGCCCGAGCCCGGGTTGGTCACCAGGCCGATGACCAGGCCGATCGCCACCGCGATCAGCGAGGTGATCATGAACCAGAGGAGTGTGCGGGACGCCAGCCGCGCGGCGTTGTTGACCTTCCGGAGGTTGGTGATCGACACCAGGATGGCGAAGAACACCAGCGGGCCCACGGCGAGCTTCAGCAGCCCGACGAAGATGTCGCCGATCTTCTCCAGCGTGGTCTGCAACCACGAGATGTCGAAGTGTCGGGACAGCCAGCCCAGGGCCACACCGAGTACGAGACCGATGAGTATCTGGGCCCAGAAGGGCACCGGGAACTGCCGCTTGGCCGGTGTCACCGGCTGCGACGGCGTGTTCGTGGCGGGGACGGACACGAGGACACTCCCTTGGGGGGTGATGGGGGTCGGGGGGTGGTGCTGGCGGCGCGGCGCTGCCCTGGGGAACGGATGCCCGAGGGTTGCGGGCAGGGGCGGGAAGCACCACCGGATCGGCCGGCGGTCGCGCACGGGGGTCCGGACGGGCCTGGGAACGGGGCGGGTCCGGCGGGGGAACTCAGAAGCGGCGACAGGCCGCGCGGGGGTGACGACAGGCCGCGGAGAGACAGCGGCACAGGTCCACGTGCAGGCGCGCCACGAGCGGGACGCCCATGGTGGTCATGGGCGACGGACCCATGACGGAGCGGCGCGCGGCGGTGGACTTCATGCCGCACACGTTAACACTTGTACTTTCAGGTCCTCAAAGCCCCACTTTGACCTCGGTGCCGGGCCCCGCACTCTCGGTTCCATGCCCTGATGGTCCCCAACGGCCCCCGCACGCACACCACATGAAACAGGCCGACTCCTCGTCACGGCGAGGAGCCGGCCCTTTATCTGAGACATACCTCACGCCCGCGGAACGCGGAACGGGGCCGCGGACCGGGGGGCCGCGGAACGCGGTTCACGCGCGGGTGGGTCCCGCGTCCTCGACGAGGTCCACCAGGTGGTCCTCCTGGCTGGCGGAGCGTTCGAACCCGGCCTTGGCCTGGTCGACGCGGTTGACGATCTGCCCGGAGGCGACGTCCCGCTGCTTGCGCAGCACGATGAAGCTGATCGGCGCGGAGACCACCATGGCGAGCAGCAGGATCCACAGGCCGTTGGAGGAGCCGAGCCCGCGGGGGAGCAGACCCGCGTAGACGAGGGCCCAGACGAGCCCGAAGCAACCGGCGAAGATCCCCAGGCGCATCAGTGTGTAGCGGAGCATGATCCACTCTTCCGTTCCGACAGTGGGCGCATATCAGTGAAGCACTACGCCCTCGGCGGCCGTCAGCCGGGTGGGACGCTCGGCGCGCCGGACCCGCCCGTCCGGCCCTCGTCGGTCACCCTCGGTGGTCAGGTGAGCGGCAGCAGCATGGTGACGTCGTCGCGGTCGTCCCCCGGGGCGACCCGGATCGCGTCGGGCACCCGTCCGACCTCCTTGTACCCGCAGGAGGCGTAGAACCGCTCCAGGCCGAGACCGCCGCGGCAGGTCAGCCGGAGGGCTTCGACGCCCGGCACGGCGCGCGCCGTGTCCGCGGCGGCGGCCATCAGGTCCTGCCCGTAACCCTTGCCCTGGTGCCGGGGGTGGACCATCACCGTGTACAGCCACAACCAGTGGCGCATCAGCCGGTGCCGGTTGGCGGTGAGGAACGCGGTCGCGGCGACCTCGCCGCGGTCGTCGCGGCCGATGAGCAGCCGGGTGCGCCCCTCGGCCATCGCCGCGAAGTGCTCGACCACCTCGGGCCGGACCTCCCGGGCGGTCACGGGCGGCACGAAACCCACCGCGCCGCCCGCGTTGGACACGTCCACCCAGAGGCCGACCAGCCCGTCACGGAGCTCCTCGTCCACGGAGGGGTCCACGGTGAATGTAAGGGTCATAGGCGCATTCTAATCATTACGTCCGGGTGGTCGTTCCCGGCGCCGCCCCCGGGAACGGCCGTGCCCCCGTACGCGCTTCGGCAGGCGAGGCGTACGGGGGCACGGATGCTCGGGGGCTCGGGGGCACGGCGGCGTCCGCTCGGCCCCGCGCGGAGGGTTCAGACCCGCATCGGCTGCGGCGACTCCCGCCGCCCGGGATCGGGACCGTCGTACTCGCGGATGATCTCGTACCGCGTGTTCCGCTCCACCGGCCGGAAACCGGCGTCCCGGATCAGCTCCAGCAGGTCGTCCCGGGTCAGCTTGTTCGGGGTGCCGAAGTCGTCCGCGTCGTGCGTGATCTTGTACTCGACGACCGAGCCGTCCATGTCGTCGGCGCCGTGCAGCAGGGCGAGCTGCGCGGTGTGCAGCCCGTGCATCACCCAGAAGCACTTCACGTGCTGCACGTTGTCGAAGAGCAGCCGGGAGACGGCGAAGGTCTTCAGGGCCTCCGCGCCGGTGGCCATGGTGGTCTGCGCCTGGATGCGGTTGCGGACCTTGCCGTCCTTCACGTCCACGAAGTCGTGCTGGTAGCGCAGCGGGATGAAGACCTGGAAGCCGCCGGTCTCGTCCTGGAGCTCACGCAGCCGCAGTACGTGGTCGACCCGGTGGCGCGGCTCCTCGATGTGGCCGTACAGCATCGTCGAAGGGGTCTTGAGCCCCTTCTCGTGGGCCAGCCGGTGGATGCGCGACCAATCCTCCCAGTGCGTGCGGTGGTCCACGATGTGCTGGCGGACCTCCCAGTCGAAGATCTCCGCCCCGCCGCCGGTCAGCGATTCGAGGCCGGCGTCGATCAGCTCGTCCAGGATCTCGCTCGCGCTGAGCTTGGAGATCGTCTCGAAGTGGTGGATCTCGGTGGCGGTGAACGCCTTCAGCCCGACGTTCGGCAGGGCCTCCTTGAGGGCCCGCAGCGAACGCGGGTAGTACCGCCACGGGAGCGAGGGGTGCAGACCGTTGACGATGTGCAGCTCGGTGAGGTGGTCGCCCTCCATCTCCTTCGCGAGCCGCACGGCCTCCTCGATGCGCATGGTGTACGCGTCCTTCTCCCCCGGCTTGCGCTGGAAGGAGCAGTACGCGCACGACGCGGTGCACACGTTCGTCATGTTCAGGTGGCGGTTGACGTTGAAGTGGACCACGTCACCGTTCTTGCGGGTGCGCACCTCGTGTGCGAGACCGCCGAGCCAGGCCAGGTCGTCGCACGCGTACAGCGCGACACCGTCCTCGCGGGTCAGCCGCTCACCGTCGCGGACCTTCGCCTCCAGCTCGCGCTTCAGCCCGACGTCCATGCCCCTGCCTCTCTCGCCCTGCCTGCCGTGTGCGGCCCCGTCCGCGGTGCCGGTGCGGGGCCCTGTTCGGTCCGCCCACCGGGAGCGTCCGTCCGGAGCGCACGCGCGCTCCACCGTACGCCTAGACCTCTTCGGGCAGGTCCCCGACCCGGTTCTCCCACTTGGTGGAGAGCACGATCGTGGTCCGGGTCCGGGAGACGCCCTTGGTGCCGGACAGCCGCCTGATCGTCTTCTCCAGCCCGTCGACGTCCCCGACGCGCACCTTCAACATGAACGAGTCGTCGCCCGCGATGAACCAGCAGTCCTCGATCTCGCTGAGGTCCCGCAGCCGCTGGGCCACGTCCTCGTGGTCGGCCGCGTCGGAGAGGGAGATGCCGATCAGGGCGGTGACCCCGAGCCCCAGCGATGCCGAGTCGACGCTCGCGCGGTAGCCCGTGATGACCCCGGCCGCCTCCAGCCGGTTGATCCGGTCGGTCACGCTGGGGCCGGAGAGCCCCACGAGGCGACCCAGTTCGGCGTAGGAGGCCCTGCCGTTCTCCCGCAGGGCCTGGATGAGCTGCCTGTCCACGGCGTCCATGAAATCCGAGCCTTTCATTATTCAGCAGTCCCGCGAGTTTACGTCTGAGATCAAAGGCACGTTGGCCGGACACCCTACGAATCTCACCTGGTGGAATGCCGGGAGCGTACGGGGCGTCTACGGGGCGGAACGGGCCGCCCGGTTCAGGGCGCGGCGGACGGAGGGCCTACGCCACCGCCGGGTTCCCCCCGCCCACCGCCCAGCGATCCGTCCCACCGCCGGTACAACCCGTGCCGCACCCCGACCGCGTCGAGGGCCCGGCCGGCGACGAAGTCCACCAGGTCCTGGATGTGCACGGCCCCGGCGTAGAAGGCGGGCGACGCGGGCAGCACCACCGCGCCCGCCTCGTCCAGGGCCACCAGTTGCCGCAGCGTCTGACCGCTGAGCGGGGTCTCCCGGACCGCGACGACCAGCGGCCGGCCCTCCTTGAGGGTCACGCTCGCGGTCCGCTGGAGGAGGTCCTTCGACAGCCCCAGGGCGACCCCGGCCACGCACGCGGTGGACGCCGGCACGATGATCATGCCCCGGGCCGGGTACGAGCCCGAGGACGGCCCGGCGGCCAGGTCCCCGGCGGCCCAGTACCGCACCTCGTCCAACGGCGGCGGGTCGAAGGCGTCGGGCTTGCCGTCGGCGCCCCGCGCCAACCACTGCGCGAGGTCGTCCCGCCAGTGGGCGTCCCGGAACGCGATGCCCGTCTCGTCGAGCAGGGTCAGCCGCGAGGCGCGCGAGACCACGAGGTCGACGCTCTCGCCCGCCGCGAGCAACGCCCGCAGCAAGGACGCGGCGTACGGCGTTCCCGATGCGCCGGACACCCCCACGATCCAGGGGCGCCGGGTGGTCTTCTCTGGCTGCTCCACGCCTTCGAGCCTATCCGGCGCCCCCGCGCGCCCCGCCCCCCGGTGCACGTCGGCCGCCGGGGAACGCGCCGGGCGCGCAGTGCGTTGGAGGTGCACGGGGGAGGCTCCCCGGGCAGCCTCCGTACGGGCCGGCGGACCGGGCCGGCGGACCGGGCACGGGCAGCGGCACCGAAGCGGCACGGGAACCGCGCGGGAACGGCGGGCGACACATAGGCGAGCGGGGAAGGACCCATGGCACTCGACACACCGGGAAGCAGCACGACCCGCGGCGCCGCCCTGCCCGCGGCCAAGCTGATGCTGCTGTGGGTGGGACTCCTGTGGGTCCTGGAAGCGGTGGACACCGCCCTCGGCCACCGGCTGGACACCTACGGCATAACGCCCCGGGCGCCCGGTGAGCTGTGGGACGTCGTACCGGCGGCCTTCCTGCACGTGGGCTGGGACCACCTCGCGTCCAACACGGTCCCGCTGCTGGTCCTCGGATTCCTCACCGCCCTGGCGGGCCTGCGCAAGTTCCTCGGCGTGGTCCTGACGATCACCCTGGTCAGCGGGGTCGGCGTCTGGCTGACCTCCCCGCCGGACACGGTGACCCTCGGCGCCTCCGGCGTGGTCTTCGGACTCCTCGGCTACCTCGTGGTCCGCGGGCTGGTCGACCGCCGACCGTGGGAGATCGTGATCGGCGCGGTCGTCGCCGTGTTCTACGGGTCACTCCTGTGGGGTGTTCTGCCCACCGACTCCGGCGTCAGCTGGCAGGGCCACCTGTTCGGGCTGCTCGGCGGTGTTCTCGCGGCCTTCGCCTTCCGCCGCACCCGCCCCGCCGTCAACTGACGGCCGCCCGCGGGGGCCCCGGCTCCGGACCGGACACCGCCGGCCGGGTGACAGCGGATCACGGCGCACGGCAGACTGTCCCGTCCATCGACCGGACGGAAGGGGCTCCTGTGAGTGCGCCCACGGTGCGCCGGCGCAGGTTGGGCGCGAAACTGCGGGCCCTGCGCGGTGACCTCACCCTCGACGAGGTGGCGGAGAGGTCGGCGGGCGGGTTCATCACCTCGAAGCTGTCCCGGATAGAGACGGCGAAGAGCGCCGCCAAGGCCAGCGACGTGGAGGCACTGCTCGACCTGTACGCCACCCTGGGCCGGGACGTCACCGACGAACTGCGCGCCGCGATGGTCGCCCTCACCAAGGACAGCACCCAACGGGGCTGGTGGCACTCGTACCGGGGCGTGCTGTCCCCCGTCTACGAGGACCTGATCAGCCTGGAGGCCGAGGCCGAGTCCGTCTCCACCTGGCACCTGGGGGTCGTCCCCGGACTGCTCCAGACCGCCGAGTACTCCCGCGAGATCATCCGCGCCACCGCCATGACGGAGGCGATCGAGGCCCGGGTCGACGCCCTGGTCGAGGTGCGGCTCGCCCGTCAGGCGGTACTGACCCGGGACCGGCCGCTCGCCCTGTGGGCGATCATCTCGGAGCAGGCGCTGCGCTCCTCGGTGCCCGGCAACGGCGTGATGTACGACCAGCTCGGCAAGTTGCTGTCGATGGGGCGGCGGACCAACGTCAACATCCAGATCCTGCGCTCCGACGCCCCGCTGCACGCCGGGCAGATGGGCTCGTTCAGCATCCTCGGCTTCGGCACCCACGCCGACCTCGACGTGGTCCACGCCGAGAGCCTGACCGCCGCGCTGTACATCGAGGAGCCGGACAAGGTCGCCATGTACAAGGACGCGGTGCAGCGCCTGACCTCCGCCGCGGAGTCCGTGGAGGCGTCCGTCGAGCTGCTCGCCCGGTTGAGGAAGGACCACGAGCCGTGCTGAGAACGCCGCCGTCCTGCCCGTGACCCGGCGGAAGTCCTCAGCCCTCGTACGCTGACGGCGGGCCGGCCGGCCGGAGCCCCGCGCCGGGCGCGGGGCCGCACGCCGGGCGCGGGGCCGCACGCCGGGCCGGGGCTCAGAGCGAGAGGCCGCGCACCACCAGGTCGAGCAGCGCACAGACGAACAGGGCGATGCCGATGAACCCGTTGACCGTGAAGAACGCCCGGTTCAACCGGGACAGGTCGTGCGGCCGGACCACCCGGTGCTCGTACACGAACGCCACGGCGACGACCAGCAGCCCCAGCCAGAGGAAGAACCCGGCGTCGGTGAGGAACGCGTACCAGACGAGCAGTCCCATCGTCACCGCGTGGCAGGCCCGCGCCCCGTACAGGGCCGCCGGGATGCCGAAGCGGGCCGGGACGGACAGCACGCCCGTCGCCCGGTCGGCCTGCACGTCCTGACAGGCGAAGATCAGGTCGAAGCCGCCGATCCAGATGCCGACCGCGAGCCCGAGGACCACCGCGTCCCAGGACCAGGCGCCGGTGACGGCGAGCCACGCCCCGATCGGACCGATCGCCTGCGCCAGGCCCAGGATGGCGTGCGGGAAGTGGGTGAACCGCTTCCCGTACGGGTAGACCACCATCGGCACCACCGCGGCCGGGGCGAGCACCAGGCACAGCGGGTTGAGCAGGGCCGCCGCCCCGAGGAAGACCGCGAGGGCGATGATCGCGCCGGTCCACGCGGAGCGCACCGACACCGCGCCGGTCACCAGCTCCCGCCCCGCGGTGCGGGGGTTGCGGGCGTCGATCTCCCGGTCGATGATCCGGTTGCAGGCCATCGCGAAGGTCCGCATGCCGACCATCGCCACGGTGACCAGCAGCAGCGTCCCCCAGTGCACGGTGCCGTCGACCTGGAACATCGCGGTCAGGGTGGCGATGTAGGCGAACGGCAGCGCGAAGATCGAGTGCTCGATCATCACCAACCGCAGGAACGCCCGGGTCCCGCCCTTCGGGGCGGCCGGCCCCGGCCCCCCGATGACGCCCTCGGCGGCCGACATCAACGCTCCCCGCCGGTGCGCACGGTGCTCACAGTCCGTACTCCTTCCAGCGGCGGTCGACCGTGGCCGCCGTCGCCGGGTCCGAGGAGACCATCTCGGGCCAGCCGCCGTCGCGGGTGTACCCCTCCTCGGGCAGCTTGCGGGTGGCGTCCAGGCCCATCTTGCCGCCCCAGAACTTCTGGTACGAGGCGTGGTCGAGGTGGTCGACGGGGCCTTCGACGTGGGTGACGTCCCGGGCGTAGTCGACGTTGCCGAGCGCCCGCCAGGCGACCTGTTCGACGTCGTGGACGTCGCAGTCGGCGTCCACCACCACGATCAGCTTGGTCAGGGACATCATGTGGGCGCCCCAGATGGCGTGCATGACCTTCTGCGCGTGCTTCGGGTACTTCTTGTCGATGGAGATCAGCGCACAGTTGTGGAAGACGCCCGCCTCCGGCAGGTGGTAGTCCACGATGTCCGGGACGACGACCTTCAGCAGCGGCAGGAAGAAGCGTTCGGTGGCGCGGCCCAGCGGCCCGTCCTCGGTCGGCGGGCGGCCGACCACGATCGACTGGAGCAGCGGACGCTTGCGCATGGTGATGCAGTCGATGGTGAGGGCCGGGAAGTCCTCCTGCGGGGTGTAGAACCCGGTGTGGTCGCCGAAGGGGCCCTCCGGGAGCATCTTCCCCGGCTCCAACCAGCCCTCCAGCACGACCTCCGCCTGCGCGGGGACCTGGAGCGGCACGGTCTTGCAGTCGACCATCTCGACCCGCTTGCCCTGGAGGAAGCCGGCCAGCATGTACTCGTCCATGTCGCCGGGCAGCGGGGCGGACGAGGCGTACGTCACGGCCGGCGGACAGCCGAAGGCGATGGCGACCGGCAGCCGCTCCCCGCGCCGGGCGGCGACCTGGTAGTGGTTGTGGCTGTTCTTGTGGATCTGCCAGTGCATCCCGATGGTGCGCTTGTCGTGGCGCTGGAGCCGGTAGAGCCCCAGGTTGCGCACCCCGGACTCGGGGTCCTTCGTATGGGTGAGACCCAGGTTGAAGAACGAGCCGCCGTCCTTGGGCCAGGTGAAGAGCGCGGGCAGCGCGTCGAGGTCCACCTCGTCGCCGTGCAGCACGACCTCCTGCACGGGGCCTTCCTTGACCTTCCTCGGCGGTACGTGGGACATGGCGCCCAGCTTGCCGAACGCCTCCCGCACCCCGACGAAACCGTTCGGCAGCTCGGGCTTGAGCAGCCCGCCGATCTTCTCGGTGATCTCCTCGTACGACTTCAGCCCCAGGGCCTTCAGCAGACGGCGGTCCGTCCCGAAGACGTTCATCGCCAACGGCATCGACGAGCCCCTGACGTTCTCGAAGAGGAGCGCGGGGCCCTTGGCCTTCTGCACCCGGTCGACGATCTCGCCGACCTCCAGGTACGGATCGACCTCGACCTTGATCCTCTTGAGATCACCTTCGCGTTCGAGCGCCCTGAGCAGAGACCGGAGATCGTCGTAAGCCATGCTGTCCAGTATCCGGTACCGGTTACCCTGGCCCGGTCACCGGGGCCGCACCGCGGCCCGCCGCCGCTCGCTGGGGGGTCACACCACCAATGCTCAGGGCCCTTCCCTTCCTGCTGATCCTCGCGCTGTGGATCTACGCCTTCATCGACTGCCTGAACACGCCGGAGAAGGAGGTCAAGCACCTGCCCAAGATCGCGTGGGTGATCATCGTCCTGCTCTTCGGCCAGGTCCTCATCGGCCCCATCGCCTGGTTCGTGGCGGGCAAGGAGCGCAAGGGCGCCCTCGCCGGCGGGCCCGGGCGCCGCGGCAGCGCCCCGTGGGTGGCGCCCGACGACAACCCCGAGTTCCTGAAGTCCCTCGGTGAGGAGAACCGGCGCAAGGCCGCGCCGGACCCGACTGACCCGGCCGGCTCCGCGGACCCCACCGACCCGACGGACCCGGACCGCCAGGACCCCAAGGGCGACGCGCCCAAGTAGGCTCCGCCGACCCCGGGCCCCGGTGGGGCCCGGTCAGGGGCTCGGGGCCGCTGTCACCGGCTCCGAGCCCCCTCCGCGGACCAGCCGCCGGGGTCCTACGGGACGTCAGGGGCGCTGCTCGCGCTTGTCGACGACCTGGCGGTCGAGGAGGGCGGCGGTGCCCTGCACGTCACCCTTCTTCAGACCGGTCTCGGCGTGGTCCTCGGTGGTGACCACGCGCTCGCCCAGGTACTGCTTGGTCTTCGGGTCGAAGATCAGCTGCCGCTGGGCCGCCGGGCCCTCGTCCCGGACGACCGCGATGCCGGTGCGGCCCGCCGCGTCCTTGACGTCCTTGACCACGTCGACGTCGGGCACCTTGGCCACGGCCCGGTAGAGCGCGGCGGCCTGCGCCGGCGGCACCAGGGACTCCCGCACCAGGTCACCGACGAAGGTGAACACCTGCTCGTCCTTCTGGTTGTCGCCCTGCTTGTTCTTGTACAGCCACTTCAGCATGGCGTCGGGGTCGGTCGGCAGGGTCTTGAGGTTCTTGTAGTTGGTGTTGCTGGGGATGCCGGGGGTGTCGGCCTCCAACTCGATGCGTCCGTTGCGGTTGTCCTCGACCAGCAGCCCGGGCCGCGTGCCGTCGACGGCGAACCAGATCTCGCGGTCGTGCACCGGGTCCAGCTTCGCCTTCTTGCCCAGCTCCTGCGAGGTGTAGCCGACGACGCTCTTGATGTAGACGTACTGGTCGTCGCGGATGTCGTCCGGGACGTCCCCCTTGGCTGCGACCAGGGCGATGTCCTCCAACAGCGCCGCCGCCTCGTTGGCGGTGGCGTCCTCGGCGCCGCCCGAGGGCAGCGCGACCAGCACGCCCGCGGCGACGGCGGCGGCTGCCGCGCCGATGAGGACGGGACGCAGCCAGGGGCTGCGGCGGGGACGGCTCTCGGTGGCCTGGGTTTCCTGCCGGATCTCGGTCATCAGATGCTCCTTGAGGAGTCGGTGACGGCCCGGCGGGAGGTCCTTCTCGGGAAGAACGCTCATCGGTTTCCCTCCTGGGTGGGCCCGGCCGCAGGAACGCGGCCACCTCTCATCTGTCCGTACCTGAGGGGGAGTTCCCCACGGGGTTCGGGAGTTTCGGAGCGGAGCGCGCCGACGGCCTTCGCGAGCTTCTTGCGGGCGCGCGACAGTCGGGACCGCACGGTCCCCACCGGTATGCCGAGGGCGACCGCCGCCGAGCCGTAGTCGAGGCCCGACCAGACGCACAGCGCCAGCACCTCCCGTTCCGCGCGCCGCAACTTCGCCAGCGCGGCGCGCACCAGGGCGAGCTGTTCGGCGTCGTCGATGCGTTCGGCGAGTTCGTCCGCGAAGTCCGGTACCGCCTCCGCCCGCGGCAGTCGGGCCACCGCCGCCGCGTGTCTGCGGGCGGTGCGGCGGGTGTTGCGGGTCACGTTGGTGGCGACGCCCAGCAGCCAGGGCCGTAGGGAGCCGCCGTCCGGGTCGATCTTCCCCCGCAGCCGCCATGCCTCCAGAAAGGTCAGTGAGACGATGTCCTCGGCCGAGGACCAGTCCCCCGTCAGCCGGAACCCGTGGTTGTAGACGGAGCGGGCGTACGCGTCGAAGAGTTCGCCGAAAGCGTCGGCGTCCCCGTCCCGTACGCGGGCCCTGATCCGCCGCGTGTTGGTGTCCACGCCCCCTCACCTGTCCGCCCGGGCCACTCGGGTTCCCGTACGCCACGGGCCGGCCCCCATGACCCGTGTCACAGGAACCGGCCCGATGCGTACGGAACCGTCAGACGCCGCCGTACGAGTGCTTGCCGCTGACGAAGATGTTGACGCCGTAGTAGTTGAACAGCCAGCAGCCGAAGGCCAGCAGCGCCAGGTACGCGGCCTTGCGGCCCTTCCACCCGGCGGTGGCCCTGGCGTGCAGGTAGCAGGCGTAGGCGACCCAGGTGATGAACGACCAGGTCTCCTTGGGGTCCCAGCCCCAGTAGCGGCCCCACGCGTCACCGGCCCAGATGGAGCCGGCGATGATCGTGAACGTCCACAGCGGGAAGACCGCCGCGTTGACCCGGTACGCGAACTTGTCGAGGGTGGCCGCGGCCGGCAGTCGGGACAGCACCGAGCTGGCGAACGTGCCGGGCGTCTTGCCGCTCACGAGCTTGTTCTCGTAGGAGTCGCGGAAGAGGTAGAGGACCGTCGTCACCGCGCCCACGTAGAACACGGCCCCGCAGAAGATCGCGGTGGAGACGTGGATCCACATCCAGTACGACTTGAGCGCGGGGACCAGCTGGGCGCTCTCGGTGTACAGGACGGTGACGGCGAGCCCGAGGTCGAGCAGGACCGAGGTGGTCAGCGGCAGGCCGATCCAGCGGACGTTCTTCTTCGCCACGAGGAGCCCGAGGTACACGCCGGTCGCCACGCACGAGAACGTGATGTTGAACTCGTACATGTTGCCCCAGGGGGCACGCTGCACGGACAGGGCGCGGGTGAGGACGCCGCCCACGTGCACGGCGAACGCCAGGAAGCTGAGGGCGATCGCGATCCGCCCGTACAGGTCGCCCTGCTCGGTGCCGCCCGCGGCGCCCGGCCCGTCCGGGAGGTCCCGGGCCCCGGAGACGGCCCGGGTGACGACCTGGGGGCGTTCCAGGGTGGTGGTGCCACCGGCGGACTTGACGGTGACGGCGGGCCCGGCGGACTTCGCCGCGTCCTGGCCGATCGAGGCGGCGGTGCGGCCGACCTTGCTCCGGCTGCCGAAGGTCCACTCGGCGATGTAGGCGAAGAAGGCGAGCGTGTAGACGGCCATCGCCGAGTAGATCAGCACGTTGCTGATGCTCGCGAGGTTTTCGTTGGTCGCTGCGGCGAGAGTCACTTCTCTGCCCCTTCGGCAGGAACGGCTGGGGTCTCGGGGGTGGACGGGGCGGGGTCGACGCTACCCGCCCCGGGTTTCCCGCCGTCGGGCCCGTCCGCGGAAGCGGAGGCGGAGGGCCCGGTGGGTTCGGCGGGTCGGGCGGGTTCGGCGGGCGGGGCGGATTCCGTGGATGTCTCGGACGCCTCGGATGCCGTGGGTTCGGTCGGGGCGGCGGTGGGCGCGGTGGCGTGGAGGGCGGCGGCCAGGTCGCTGAGCTCCTCGGCCACCTTCGCGGACTCGCTGCGGCCGAGTCCGGCCATCTCCACGACGGTCACTCCGTCCGGACCGGTCACCGCCCGCACCCAGACGCGGCGGCGCTGGATGAACAGGGAGCCGGCGAGACCGGCGATGGCCGCGAGGGCACCGGTGAGGGCCCAGCCGCTCCCGGGCTCCTTGGCGATCTGGAAGCCGGCCCACTCCTGGATCTCCTTCTCGAAGGTGATCGAACCGGCGCCACCGGGCAGCTTCATGGTCTCGCCCGGCCGCAGCATCTTCTTGAACAGCTCGCCGTCCTCGCCCTTGAACTCCTTCATCTTCCGCTTGTCGAGCTGGTAGACGTTCTGCGGAACGCCCGAGTCGACGCCGAGGGAGCCGTGGTACGCGGAGAGCGCGAGGACCGGGAAGTCGAGCGCCGGGAAGGTCGAGATCATCTGGCCGCTGCCCGCACCGGCGAAGGTCGGCACGAAGAAGGCGTTGAAGCCCAGCTGCTCCTTCTTGTCCTTCTTGTTGCGGTAGCCGTCGAGGACCTTGATCGCCCCGGACGAGGTGACGTTGGCGTCCAGCGGCAGCAGCGGCACCGGCTCCCGGAAGATCACCTTGCCCCGGGGGTCGCGCACGGTCACCACGGGCGCGTAGCCGTGGCTGACCAGGTAGACCTTGGTGCCGTCGATCTCCAAGGGCTCGTTGACCTTGATCGTCCGCTTCTTCTCCGGTCCGTCGACGCCCTCGCTGTACGTGACGTCCGCCTTGAACGTGCTCGGGGTGCCGCGGGCCGGACCGGAGCGCTCGTAGGTGCCCTCGAACTTGTCGAAGCGGAAGCTGAAGGGGGTGAGGTCGTCGGTGTGGAAGAGGTTGCCGGACTTGAAGTCGTCGTACTGCGTGAGCGTGTTGGAGAAGCCGCCGCCCGGCAGGATCAGCTTGTTGCCCTCGTGCCGCAGCAACTGGCCGGCGGCGAAGGCGAGCAGCATCACGATCAACGCGATGTGGAAGACCAGGTTGCCGGCCTCGCGCAGGTAGCCCTTCTCCGCGGCGACCGCGTCGCCGACGGCGTGCGCCCGGAAACGCTTCTTGCGCAGCAGGGCGAGCGCGGCCCCGCGCACCGCCTCCGGCTCGGCCTCGGTGCGCCAGGTCGCGTACGCGGGCAGCCGGGTGAGCCGCTTGGGGGCGCCCGGCGGACGGCCGCGGAGCTGGCCGACGAACTGCCAGGTGCGCGGGAGGATGCAGCCGATCAGCGAGACGAAGAGCAGGATGTAGATCGCGGAGAACCACACCGAGCCGTAGACGTTGAAGAGGCCGACCGCGTCGTAGAAGGACGCCAGCTTCGGACTCTCCTTGCGGAGGTCCTCGATCCGGAAGTCGTCGACGCCGGCCTGCGGGATCAACGAGCCCGGGATCGCGGCGAGCGACAGCAGCAGGAGCAGCAGCAGGGCGACCCGCATCGAGGTGAGCTGGCGCCAGAACCAGCGGAACCAGCCGACCACCCCGAGCGCCGGGAGGTTCGGGGCGTCCTCGCGGGGGGCGGTGGTGAGCTGGGCGCCGGCGGCGCCGAGTTCGTCGCCGTCCGGTGCGGAGGCGCCCCGGCCGGGCGCGCTGCCGGGCTTGGCCTTGGTATCGCTCATGTGCTCAGATCCCCACCACGAAACCGTTGGACCAGACCTGCATGTGCTGGACCATGGTGTTCCAGACCCCGGTCAGCAGCAGCAGTCCGGTCACGATCATCATTCCGCCGCCGATCCGCATCACCCACACGTAGTGCCGCTTGACCCAGGCGAAGGCGCCCAGCGACTTGCGGAAGGCCACCGCGGCGAGGATGAAGGGCAGCCCGAGCCCCAGGCAGTACGCGATCATCAATATGGCACCGCGGCCCGCGCTGCCCTCGTTCATGGCGAGCGTGTTGACCGCCGACAGCGTCGGGCCCATGCACGGCGTCCAGCCGACCCCGAACATCGCCCCGAGCAGCGGGGCGCCGGCCAGTCCGGCAGCGGGCTTGCGGTGGAAGCGGAATTCGCGCTGGGTCATCCCGGGGATCATCCCCATGAAGAACAGGCCCATCAGCACCATGAGCCCGCCGAGGACCCGGGTGATGACCTCCTGCTGCTCCTGGAGTTCCCGCCCGAAGTACCCGAACAAGGCGCCGCCGGAGACGAAGACCACGGTGAAGCCGAGGACGAACAGCGCGGCGCCGGCGGTCATCCGGCCGCGTCGGGCGTCGGCGAGGTCGGTGCCGCCGACCCCGGTGACGTAGCTGAGGTAGCCGGGGACCAGGGGCAGCACGCACGGCGAGAAGAACGAGACGAGGCCGGCGAGCAAGGCGACCGGCAGGGCCAGCAGGAGCGCACCGCTCAGGACGGTCGTGCTCGGGCCCTCGATCGCGGCGAGGAACTGCGGTGCGGCGGCGAGTACCTGGGGGTCCGCGAGGGCGGCCCCTTCGGTGGAGGAGCTCACACCGATCACTTCTCCGCGATGACGGGGTCGACCATCTTGCGCAGGTTCTCCTCGCTGAGCGGGGTGAGCGCACGGGCGGCCACCCGTCCCTCACGGTCGAGCACGATCGTGGACGGGATCGACTGCGGGTTCAGGGTGCCCTTGGGGAAGCGGAGCATCAGCTTCCCCATCGGGTCGTAGAGGCTGGGGTAGGTCACGCCGAAGTTCTTCTCGAACTCCCGGGCGGGGCCCTTGCTGGAGTCCCGGGTGTTGATGCCGACGAACTCGACGCCCTCGGCCTTGGTCTCCTTGGCCACCTTCTGGAAACCGGGCGCTTCCGCACGGCAGGGCGGGCACCAGGAGCCCCAGACGTTGAGGACGACGACCTTGCCCTTGAAGTCGGCGACGTCGAGCCGCTCGCCCTCCAGGGTCTCGCCGTCGATCTTCGGTCCGGCGCCGCGCTCGCCCTTCTTGACGGTGGAGACACCGTCGGAGCTGGCCACGAAGTTGGTGCCGTTCGCGCCTCCGCTGGTGCCGCCGGAACCGCAGGCGGTGAGCAGCAGGGCGGCGCCCGTGGCGGCGGCGGTGAGCACCGCGATCCGGCCCCGGCGCCCCCCGGCGCCCCGGACCGCGGCCCCTGGACGGTGGTGGTGGCCCGACTGGCGGTGGGCGCGGGGTGCTGCGGCTGGGCTCTGCGGGGCGCGGCGGACGGCACTCATGTGAAAAGTTTCGCATGCCCGATTCGGGGATCTTCCGCACCCCCCTGACGGGGTCGAACGCCCATTTCAGAGGGGGTACGGGAAGCTCCGGGCGGGTTCGCCGACGGCACCGCCCGGAGGGGTACCGGAACCCGGCCCGCCGGTTCAGGCGGTGGGCGTCGCGGCGGACTTCCCCAGGTACGCCCGCCAGCCCCCGACGGGGGCCTTGCCCACGTCCAGGGCGCGCAGCCGGTCGAGGACCTCGGGCCGCTGGACGTCCAGCCAGTCCACCAACTGCCGGAAGGAGACGATCCTGATGTCGCGGTCGTGCGCCTTGCCGGAGTTGCCGGACTTCTTGGGCTCGTTGGCGGTGTCGGCGATGCGCCGGAGGGCGTTCTCCACGGCGTCCATGTAGATGCCGCCGTTCCACTGTTCGAAGTGGTTGCCGATGAACAGCGGGGCCCGGTTGGTCTCGTACGCGCGGCGGAAGCCGGCGAGGAGGGCGTCGGTGGCCTGCTCGCGCCAGCGGGTGCGGTGCCGGGTCGGGCCCTGGGTGGCGTTCCCGGACTGGTTGACCATGAGGTTGTAGTCCATCGACAGGACCTCGAACGAGTGCCCGGGGAAAGGTATCGCCTGGAGCGGCAGGTCCCACAGGCCGCCGCGCTTGCCGGGCCAGCGCTGGGTGCCGCCGGGCGAGGAGGAGTCGTAGCGCCAGCCCCGTGCGCGGGCCGCGGGCAGCAGTCGGTCCCGACCCAGCAAGCACGGGGTGCGGGCCCCCACCAGTTCCTTCCCGTAGTCGAAGGGGAGCGGAGGCAGGTCGGCCCAGCCGGTGTGGGTGCGCCACTCCTTGACGAAGG
Source organism: Streptomyces sp. NPDC127068 (assembly GCF_042724695.1). NCBI lineage: Bacteria > Bacillati > Actinomycetota > Actinomycetes > Kitasatosporales > Streptomycetaceae > Streptomyces > Streptomyces sp. NPDC127068. The sequence continues at coordinate 78,116 of NZ_JBHXEN010000018.1, forward strand.
ACTCGGCCTGCTCGATCTCGCTGCGCCACTGCGCGGAGGTCCAGTGCGCCACGGAACCGCTACCGCCGCAGAAGTGGCCGTTGAAGTGCGTGCCTATCTCATGGCCCTCGCGCCAGGCGCGGTCGACGCACCGGAGCGTCGCCCGGATGTTCTCGTCCTTCAGATATCCGATGTCGGACGCCCCGACGGGATTGTTCGGCGGACGGTACAACCGTTTCTTCGACTCGGGCAGCAGATAGATCCCCGAAAGGAAGAAGGTCATGTGCGCGTCGTGTTCACGGGCGAGATCGAGGAATCGCGGGAACAGTCCGTTGCCGACCTCCCCCGCGCCGTCCCAGGAGAAGACCACGAACTGCGGTGGCGTCTGTCCCGGCTCCAGCGGCACCGGGGCGGGGGGTTGGTGCGGCTGCTTTCCGGTGTACGAGGTGGAACCGTCGCCGATGAGCCTGACCGGCCGCCCGGTCGGGCTGCTCCTGACCGGCCCGGGTTCCTTTCCCCGGCGGGCGTCCGTGCCGCCGTTTCCGCTCCCGCCGCTCCCGCCGTCACCGCCCGGGTCGCAGCCCGCGAGCCCGAGCGCGGCGAGCGCGCCCGCTCCGGCCCCGATCATTCCCCGTCGACCGATGTCCTGCATGGAATCCCCTGAAGATCGCTTTGCGTCCCCCCAAAGACGCGTCCACTTGTTCGACGCTTCTTGAGAGCACGCAAAGAACCTTGAGGTTCCCTTTCAGACCGTTCCCGATCGGTTCTTTACCGATTCATGATTACTAGTACTCCAGTTGTAGATCGCGATCTTGCCGATGGGGCAGGGCCGTGGCCATGGCCACGGAGCGAAATCGCATCGCGTGGCGCGGTCGGGGGCTGGCACACTGCCTCCCATGGATCATCCGGAAGTACTGCTCATCGGTGGGCGTGCCGGTGTCGGCAAGACGACGGTGGGATGGGAGGTTTCGGCGCGACTGCGCGCCGCGGCGATCCCGCACGCGATCGTGGAGGGGGACTTCATGGGCCAGGTGCATCCGGCACCGGAGGGGGATCCCCACCGCTCGGAGATCACGGAGAGCAATCTGACGGCCGTCTGGACGAACTTCGCCCGGCTCGGCTACCGCCGCCTGATCTACACGAACACCGTGAGCGTGCTGCCCGAGGCGGCGGGCATGTTCGAGCGCGCCGTGGGGGCGGGCGTCCGGATCGTCCGCGTGCGCCGACACGGTGCGAGTGGCGACCGACGGGCGGCCCGTCGTGGACATCGCGCGTGAAGTGGTGGCCGCCACCGGCTGGATCGGGCGGCCCTCCACCGGGCGCTCCTGATCCTGCTGGTCGGGGCCCGTCCGGGAACGGGCGCGGCCACCATCAGCGACAAGCCGCTCGGACATGAAGATCGCGAGCCACCGCTGGAGCGCTAGGCCCCGAACGCCTTGTCTTTCCCCTTCACCTTCTTGGCCCCCGCCAGCAGGTGGGCGGGCACCAGGTCCCGGGCGGGCTCGGAGTACCCCACGGAGACGATCCGGTCACCGACGTACGTGAAGCTGGTGAGCGAGGCGAGGGTGCACTGCCGCCGCCGCGGGTCGTGCCACAGCCGGCGCCGCTCCACGTAGCTGCGCACGATCCAGATCGGCAACTGGTGGCTGACGAGCACGGCCTCGTGCCCCCGTGCGGCCTCCTTCGCCGCGTCCATCGCCCGCATCATCCGCACCACCTGGTCGATGTACGGCTCGCCCCAGGAGGGACGGAACGGGTTGATCAGGTGCTGCCAGTTCTCCGGCCTGCGCAGCGCCCCGTCACCCACCCCGAAGGTCTTGCCCTGGAAGACGTTGCCCGCCTCGATGAGCCGGACGTCGCTGCCCAGGTCGAGGCCGTGGGACTTGGCGACCGGCGCCGCCGTCTCCTGCGCGCGCTCCAGCGGGGAGGCCGCGACATGGGTGACGTCCCGCTCCGCGAGGTGCTCGGCGACCCGGTCGGCCATCCGCTGGCCCAGCTCCGACAGGTGGTACCCGGACAGCCGCCCGTACAGGATGCCCTCCGGGTTGTGGACCTCGCCGTGCCGCACCAGGTGGACGACCGTGCGGTCCGCGGCCGTCTCGCGCGCCGCGCCGCTCATGCCGCGCCTCCCGCGGTCCCCGGAGCGACGGCCTCGGCGGCGGCGCGGGCCGCTGCGGGCAGCGCCGCCGCGATCCGCTCGACCGCCCGCTCGTCGTGCGCGGTGGACACGAACCAGGACTCGAAGGCGGAGGGCGGCAGATAGACCCCCTGGGCGAGCATCGAGTGGAAGAACGCGGTGAACCGGAAGGACTCCTGCCGCTTGGCGTCCTCGTAGTCGCGGACCTCGTTCTCCGTGAAGAACACGGAGAACATGTTGGCGGCGCTCTGCACCCGGTGCGCGACGCCCTCCTTGTCGAGCGCCCCGGTCACCAGGGCCCTGACCTGCTCGGCGACCGCGTCGACGGTCACGTACGCGGCATCGTCCAGCAGACGCAGTTGGGCGAGCCCGGCGGCCGTCGCGACGGGGTTCCCGGACAGCGTGCCCGCCTGGTAGACCGGGCCGACCGGGGCCAGCGCGGCCATCACGTCCGCCCGGCCGCCGAAGGCCGCCGCGGGGAAGCCGCCGCCCATGACCTTGCCGAAGGTCATCAGGTCGGGCGCCACCCCGTCCACCCCGTACCAACCGGCCCGGGAGGTGCGGAACCCGGTCATCACCTCGTCCGAGATGAACAGCGCGCCGTTCTCCCGGCACAGGTCCCGCAGCCCCGCGTTGAAGCCCTCGCGCGGCGGCACCACGCCCATGTTGCCGGGGGACGCCTCGGTGATCACACAGGCGATCTCACCCGGGTGCGCGGCGAACGCGGCCCGGACGGCGTCGAGGTCGTTGTACGGGAGGACCACGGTGTCCCCGGCCTGCGCACCGGTCACGCCCGGGGTGTCCGGCAGGGCGAAGGTCGCGAGTCCGGACCCGGCGGCGGCCAGCAGGGCGTCCACGTGACCGTGGTAGCAGCCGGCGAACTTGACCACCTTGGCCCGGCCGGTGAAGCCGCGGGCCAGCCGGATGGCGGACATGGTGGCCTCGGTGCCGCTGGAGACCAGTCGGACCTGGTCCACCGGCGCCACCCGGGCCACGATCTCCTCGGCGAGGGCGACCTCCCCCTCACCGGGCGTGCCGAAGGACGTGCCGCGGACGACGGCCTCCTGCACGGCGGCGATCACCTCGGGGCGGGCGTGCCCGAGGATCATGGGCCCCCAGGAACACACGAGGTCCACGTACTCGCGGCCGTCGGCGTCGGTCAGGTAGGGCCCACGACCGGACACCATGAACCGGGGCGTACCGCCCACCGCGCGGAAGGCGCGTACGGGGGAATTCACACCCCCGGGCGTCACGAGGGCCGCGCGGTCGAAAAGCGACTGCGAAGCGGGGGCTTCGTACCGATAGGGTAGTTGGCTCATGACCTGCGGTTCCCTAGTGCCGAATGGGGTGGACGCCCCCCAGACTAGAAGAAAGGCCCCGCCCCCATCTCCCGGGGCGGTGCGGTCACCGGGTCTCCGGGGCGGGTAGCGGGTACGTGATCTCCACTGCGGTGCCACACGACCGTGGCAGCCGGACGGCCGAGGGCCCCGCCGGACCCGGCGGACCGACCCGGACGCGGCGGACACGCGGGGCGGCGCGCGGCGCGCGGGGTGGACGCAGCGGGCGGCGGGGACGCAGGACGGGCGCGGTGGGCGACCGATCGGCGCGCACCCGCACCGGTTCCCCCCATTTCCCTTACCGGTACCGCACACCCGCATTGCCGGTCGGCCGGGCACCTCCATTCCGTACCGCAAACCGGCGCGTCGGTTCCCGCTCGTTCGCCGGGCGCTCCACATCACGGGCACCGGTAATTCCCCACGCGTTCCACAACACGGTGCCGGCTCTTCCCGATACCGGCCCGGTGTTCCGTTTGCGGGGCCACCGTTTCCCTCTGTTGCACAAGCCCCGGGAACGGAACGCGCAGAACGCGAATATCCGGGCCGCCCCGTAGCGGAGTGTCATCGGCACGGCCCGGCGGGGCGTTCACCGCAGGGCAACACGCAGGAACGCGGGGGCAACCGGGGAAGCACCCACGAGGGGGCGGGTTCCGGGCAACCCCGGGAGGGCGGCGGCCACCGGGCGTGCGGGTCCCGCGGTTGCGGACGTCCACGGGTGCGTTCTCGGGTTCCCGGTGAAAAGGCGGGGCCGCAGCGAACACGGTGATTTCCCGACGCACCCGTTCCCGGGGTTCAACGGGCTTTTCCCCGAGCGACTTCACCCCGCGCTTTCGAGCCGGCTCCGCGCTTATCCCCTTTGGACTTTGCCCGACGGGTATATCCTGCTGCCACCCGGAGTACGGTGGCGACCCGCCTCCGGGCGCCCCACCTCATGAGCCGGACCCATGATCCGTAGACTACCCAGACGGCTCGAAGCCGGACATGATACGGACTGCGGCCTTGGTGCCAGAGCCTTCCGGCGTCCGGCGTCCGGGTGTTTCACGGCACGTTTCGGCGCGTGGGCGTGGGGGAGGTCACTGACACGATGATCGGGTTGCGCGGCCGGTTCCGCGCGCCTTGGAAAAGCAGTCGGGTGGAGATATGCATCGCGGTGGCGGACTGGGCGAGGGGACCGATGACCTGGGCCCCCGGCGTGCCCGGCGGGGAAGGCACCGGCGTGAAGCGGCGGAGGCGGCGGGAGCCCAGCTGCCCGGCGGGGCGCACGTCCCGGGGGGCCGGGGCGAGACGGAGCGGGCGTACCCGGGAAGCAGGAGCGGGCGGGTGGGGGTGACCTACAAGTACTTCGGCGCTCCCGACGGCGCCACCGCGGCCCGGGTGCCGATCTCGATGCGCCCCGAGGAACTCGGCGGCGACGAGCTGGGCATGGGCGGCATGTTCACGAAGATCAAGCCGGAGACGATGGCCGCCATGGTCCTCACCGGCATCGAGGGCATACCCCTGCACAAGGTGCCGCCGCTGGAGCTCGTCGTCCTCCATCCCGACTACGCCGTCGTCAAACTCCCCATGACGGTCGTCGACCCGCTGCGCGGCGTGGGCGAGGAGTCGGTGGGCGCGGCGGCGTTCATCTGGTCCACGGTCCCCGACCGGGGCGGCCCGCGTGACGCGTTCAACGTCTACCAACTGTTGCACCAGTGGCAGGACTTCAGCCACCGCCTCCACGAGGCTGGTCACCAACCGTACTGTCTAGTATGGCCTTGACCATTGCACTACCGCAGCACCCCTGATGTTCCGTCACCACCTTCGGGCCACAGCACGTTCCACCTCGCCGTGCCCGACTCCCCCGTCCACCATCTGGCTCGCGCTCGTAACCACTTCTCGACACGGGGCGTTCCCACTCTGTACACCGCGCGGCCGAGGCCGGGGGCTCAAGCCATGGAGGTGACGTGCGCGCGGTGCGCGGGCCAAAAGCTGGAGGAAGCACGTGGAACCGCACGTGAACGAAACCGCTCAAAACGCTCCGACCGGCGGGGGGGTGGAGGGCCGCGCTGACGACGGCCCGGCCCCCGGGGACCGCCTGGTACGGGGAGCTGGCGCATGAAGATCGTTTTCCTGCTGCACAACGGGTACGCCATCGGGGGCACCGTCCGGGTGACCCTCAACCTCGCGGGTGCGCTCGCCGAACGGCACGACGTGGAGATCGTGTCGATGATGCGGCACCGCGAGAACCCCCGGTTCGTGACGCCCCCGCGGGTACGGCTCGTCCCGCTGGTGGACATGCGCGAGGACGGACCGGACGCGGCCCTCCCCGAATTCGCGGAACCCGCCCGGGACTTTCCTTTCGAAGACACGCGTCACCACCAGTACAACCGGCTGATGGACCTGCGGGTACGGGAGTACCTGAAGGGCTGCACCGCGGACATCGTCATCGGGACGCGGCCCGGGATAAATGTGTATCTGGCACGTTTCGGGCCCCCGGGCGCCCTGCGGATCGCCCAGGAGCACCTGCGGCACGACGCCCACAAGAAGCCGTTGCGCGGGGTGCTCGCCCGCCACTACCGCACCCTCGACGCGCTGGTGACGATCACGGAGGCGGACGCCGCCGCGTACCGGGCGAAGATGCGGCTGCCGGGCGTCCCGGTGATCGCGGTGCCGAACATCGTGCCGGACACGGACGTGACCCCCTCCGACGGTTCCGCCAAGGTCATCGCCGCGGCCGGGCGACTCGCCAAGGGGAAACGGTTCGACCTGCTGCTTGACGCGTTCCGGCAGGTCTCCGACAAGCAGCCCGACTGGCGGCTGCGGATCTACGGGGGCGGGGCGCAGCAGGAGCGGTTGCAGCGGCAGATCGACCGGCTGGAGCTGGCCGGCCGGGCCACCTTGATGGGTCCGCACTCGCCGATCGAGCCGGAGTTCGCCAAGGCGTCGCTGCTGGTCAGCGCCTCGGACGCCGAGTCCTTCGGGATGACGCTGGTCGAGGCCATGCGCTGTGGGGTGCCGGTGGTCAGCACCGACTGCCCGCTCGGACCCGCCGAGATCATCCGCGACGGCGTCAACGGCAGGCTCGTCCCGATGGGGGACGCCGGTGCGCTGGCCGAAGCCATGCTCGCCCTGATCGACGACGAGTCGGGGCGCCGGGAGATGGCCGCCGCCGCGCTGGAGAGCGCCCGGCGCTACGATCCGGGGCCGATCGTCGACCGTTACGAACTGTTGTTCGACGATCTGGGGGCCAGCCGGGGCCGGCGGAACTGGCAACGCACCCGCGCCCGGTACATCGCCTCGCTGGTGCGCAGACGTCGCGCCCTGATACGGCGGGTGCGGCGATGGCGCGCGGCCCGGTGGCTGCGCGATCTGGTGCGGAGGCCGAGTCCGGGGCGCGCTCGGGCCTGACCCCGCACACGCGGCGGTCATGACTGCGTCACCTGCGCGGGGCGCCCCGTCCGGGGCGGATGCCCTCCGCCCGGGCCGTGTCCACGGTCCGGGCGGAGGGTTGCGTCACCGCACCTTCAGGGCGGCGAGCTGCTCTTCGAAGGGCACGACCCGGTCCTTGAGGGAGCCGGTGCCGAGCGGCCGGTCCTCGATCGAGCCGACCGTGCGGGGCGCCCCGCCGGCCGTCCCGGCCGGCCCGTCGCCCCGGTCCTGCGCCGGCACCTCGGCGGAGGCCGCCCGGTCCCGCGGCGCCGTGAGGGCCACGAGTTCCCCGGCGGCCCGCTCGATCCGCTCGGCGAGCCCTTCGGCTCCCCAGTCCTCGGACGCCGCGTAGACGCCGGTCGGCAGGACCACGGCCCGCAGGTACCCGAACAGCGGCCGTAGCGCGTGGTCGAGCACCAGCGAGTGCCGTCCGGTGCCCCCGGTGGCGCCGATGAGCACCGGCTTCCCGGTCAGCGCGTCCTTGTCGATCACGTCGAAGAACGACTTGAACAGTCCGCTGTAGGAGGCGGAGAACACGGGCGACACCACGATCAGCGCGTCCGCCTCCGCCACCGATTCCAGGGCCGACTCCAGGGCGGGCCCCGGGAAGCCGGTGACGAAGTTGTGCGCGATCTCGACGGCGAGGTCCCGCAGTTCGATCACCTCGACGTCCGTACCGGGCGCCCGCCGCACCGTCGACTCGGTGAGCCGGTCGGCGAGCAGCCGGGTGGACGAGGGGACGCTCAGTCCCGCGGAAACGACCACGAGCTTCATGCGGTCGTCACCTCCTGGGTGTCGTTGGTGTCACTGGTGTCGGCGGCTCGTGCCGCGGCGAGCCGGCTGGCGTGGGTGGGCGCGTCCGGCACGTTCGCCGGGCGGTTCTTGGCGAACTCCTTGCGCAGCACCGGGACGACCTCCTCACCGAGCAGGTCCAGCTGCTCCAGGACCGTCTTGAGCGGCAGTCCCGCGTGGTCGACGAGGAACAGCTGGCGCTGGTAGTCGCCCGCGTACTCACGGAAGGACAGCGTCTTCTCGATGACCTCCTGCGGCGAACCCACGGTCAGCGGCGTCTGCTGGGAGAACTCCTCCAGCGACGGGCCGTGCCCGTAGACCGGCGCGTTGTCGAAGTACGGACGGAAGTCCCGGATCGCGTCCTGCGAGTTCTTCCGCAGGAACACGTGTCCGCCGAGTCCGACGACGGCCTGCTCGGCCGTGCCGTGCCCGTAGTGGGCGTACCGGTCGCGGTAGAGCTCCACCATCCGCTGGGTGTGCTGCTTGGGCCAGAAGATGTTGTTGTGGAAGAAGCCGTCACCGTAGTACGCGGCCTGTTCCGCGATCTCCGGGGAGCGGATCGAACCGTGCCACACGAAGGGCGGCACCCCGTCCAGCGGACGCGGGGTCGAGGTGAACGACTGGAGCGGCGTGCGGAACTTGCCCTCCCAGTCGACCACGTCCTCGCGCCACAGGCGGTGCAGCAGCGCGTAGTTCTCGATGGCCAGCGGGATGCCCTGCCGGATGTCCTGACCGAACCACGGGTACACCGGGCCGGTGTTGCCGCGGCCCATCATCACGTCGATGCGACCGTTCGCGAGGTGCTGGAGCATCGCGTAGTCCTCGGCGATCTTCACCGGGTCGTTGGTGGTGATGAGGGTGGTGGAGGTGGAGAGGATCAGGTTCTCGGTGCGGGCGGCGATCCAGCCGAGCATGGTCGTCGGCGAGGAGGGGACGAACGGCGGGTTGTGGTGCTCGCCCATCGCGAAGACGTCGAGCCCGACCTCCTCGGCCTTCAGCGCGATGGACGTCATCGCGTTGATCCGCTCGTGCTCGGTGGGGAGACGCCCGGTGGTCGGATCCGGCGTGACGTCCCCGACGGAGAAGATTCCGAACTGCATGGCTGCTCACCCTTCGAAGTGGTTGATTGTTCAACTACATCAGTCCGAACCGTACCCCACCTCCAGGTATTCCCGCACCCCCGCCCCGCCCCCGGACCCGTCCCGCACACCGCACACCGCCGGACCGCCGGACCGCAGCCCGCCCCGGACCGCCGCACGCACGAGGGCCCGGCGGGCGATCCACCGCCCCACCGGACCCTCATCACGTTCCGTAGCGCCACGCCTGCCGAGGGGGCGCCGCCTACGCCTCCGCCGGCCCCGCCGACCCCTGGGCCGGCGGGGCCCACCGCGGGTCACGCCCCGTCGCGGCCAACAGCCGCTCGAACGCCCCGCCCCCCTCCGGCACGGCCACCGGCTCCCCCATCATCCCCATCCGGCGCGCGGTCGGTCCCAGCTCCGCCACCGCCCGCTCCAGCACCGGCACCACGCCCGTACCGTCCGGATCGGGCCGGTACGGCACCCCCAGGGCCCGGGCGAGGTCCCAGGCGTGCACCGTGAGGTCGAGCAGCGCCATGCACCCCACCGTCCGCGCCGGCATGTCCAGCGCCCCCGTGGTGCCCTCCTCCGCGCCGGGCAGCGACCACGCCCCGACCAGCTCCGCCACCGCCGCGGCGAACCCCTCGCGCCAGTCGGCGGCCACCGCCACCCGCTCGGGCGTCGCACTGAAGTCGGACGGTTGCTTCAACGCCAGCTCCCGGAACTGGACCACCACGTGGAAGAGGTGGTCCACCAGGGCCCGTACGTCGTAGTCGGCGCACGGCGTGCGGTGGGTCAGCGAGGCGTCGGGCAGCGTCCGGACCAGGTCCACCGCCTGGCGTCCGGAGGCGTCGAGGAGCACGCCCAGCGCGGGGGCACCGGACTCCGGTGCGGTACGAAGATCACTCATACGTTCACCGTAAGAACGCGCCACGGCCGCGGCTTGAACAAACGCGACAGCTCTTCGCGAGCACCCCCGCTTACGATTCCCCCATGTCAGCGCCACGCCGTGACACCCGGGGCATCGTGAACGCCGCCGACCTGCTGAGCCACGTACGTTTCCGCCGCCACGAACCCGCCGCCGACCTACGCCCCTACCTGGAGCACTACTGGCTGATCGACTGGGACCTGCCACGGCCCTACGCGACCCATGTCGTCCCCCACCCCTGCGTCAACATCGTCTTCCAGCACTACGCGGGCCAGCAGCCGTTCTGCGAGGTGGCGGGCGTCGGACTCGACCTGTTCACCCAGGAACTGGCGGCCACCGGGCGCGTCTGCGGCATCCAGTTCCGTCCGGGCGGCTTCCGCCCCTTCGCCCCGCACGCGCCCGCCGCCGAGTGGACCGGACGCCGTCTCGCCCCGCCCGCGGTCTTCGACGAGCCCGCGCACGCACCCGCGCTCGCCACCGCCCTGCACGCCGTCCTCACCCCCGAGGACGACCGGGCGCGCGTGGCGGCGCTCGACGCCTTCCTCCGGGGGCTCGGCCCGCACGGCCGGGGTCCCGAACCCGATCCGCAGGCCGCCCTGGCGACGGACCTGGTCGACCTCATCCGGCGGGACCGGTCGATCCGCCGGGTCGGCGACTTCGCCCGCGACCAGGACATGCCGGTCCGGACGATGCAACGGCTGTTCGCCGGGTACGTCGGGGTCGGCCCCAAGTGGGTCATCCTCCGCTACCGCATCCACGAGGCCCTGGAGCGCGCCGAGGACGAGCGGGCGGTGGACTGGGCGGGGCTCGCGGCCGACCTCGGCTACGCGGACCAGGCCCACCTGGTCCGCGACTTCACCGCGACGGTCGGCGTCCCCCCGACCGCGCACGCGGCGCGCTGACGGAGGTGCGTTCACCTGACGGTGCGCTGTCGGGTGCGGGTGCGCTGTTGTTCTGCGCAGTTCCCCGCGCCCCTGAAGGGCTCCCGGCCGGTCTGATGCGCATCGGACGGGCCGGTGCGCATCAGAAGTGGTAGACGTCGCCCGTCTCCAGCACCAGCACCTCGTGCCGGTGGTTGTCCGGGTTGTCGTCCCGGGCGCCGCCGTTCCACAGGGTGTCGATCCGCAGGGACACCTCCGTCGGTGCGCCCGCCAGCCGGACCGCCAGGTCGACGGGGTCGCCTAGGCCGCCCGCCGTCAGCCCGCCGGTCCGGCACACCAGGGCGGCCCGGCCCGCGCGCACGCACCGCGCCGGGAGGGTCTGCTCGTCGGCGAGCGGCACCGACCAGTCGAGGCGTGTCGTCGCGTCGCTGATGTCGGAGGGCCCGAAGTTCTGCGGGGTGAACCGCAGGCTCACCCGGCCCTGCGCCATCGACACGCTGCCGTGCTGCGCCAGGTCGGCCTCCGACACCGACGCGTCCGGTTCGTCCCCGGGGGCCGCCCCCGTCGGCAGCGGTCCCGCGGCGGCCGTGCCGAGCACCACGGCGCCCACCAGGCACGTCGCCAGCACGCCGCGGACGGGACGCCACCCGGTCCCGCGGTGGCCGCGACCGTACTCATGTCCGCATCCGTGGCCGTGGCCGCATCCGTGGCCGTGTTCCTGTCCGCGCACCGCGCCCCGCTCCTCACCGTCACACCGGTCCGGTCCCGTGGCATCAGGTCCGGTCATACGATCCGACGCATCACGGGGATGTATCCCCCGCCACGCCCGACCCAGGCGCCACCCAACAGGTGACGCGACCCGGCGACGTGGCAGCCTCTCCGCATGCTCACCGCTCGCTCCGTCCTGCTCTTCGTCGTCGCCGCCCTCTTCGAGATCGGCGGCGCCTGGCTCGTCTGGCAGGGGGTGCGGGAGCACCGGGGCTGGGTGTGGATCGGTGCCGGGATCATCGCCCTCGGCGCGTACGGGTTCGTCGCCACGCTCCAGCCCGACGCCGAGTTCGGCCGCGTCCTCGCCGCCTACGGGGGTGTCTTCGTCGCCGGTTCGATCGCCTGGGGCATGGTCGCGGACGGCTACCGGCCGGGCCGGTGGGACGTGACGGGTGCCCTGATCTGCCTCGCCGGCATGGCCGTGATCATGTACGCGCCCCGGAGCGGCAGCTGAGACGATCGGGGCGTTCGCGCTGGTCAGCCGGGTGTCGCCGAAAGTTATCCACAGGCCCGAACGGTGCACGCCGGACCCGCCTATCCTGAATCCCGGCGACGCAGCCGCGCCACCAGCCGCCCCAGGCCGAGGAGTCCCGCCATGACCCGCCCGGACGCCAGTACCCTCCCCCACGGCGCGCCCCCGCCGGGGCGCACGGCGGTCGTGACCGGAGCCAGCAGCGGCATCGGCGCGGCCACCGCCCGCCGGCTCGCCGCCGAGGGGTTCCGGGTGGTGCTCACCGCCCGCCGCAAGGACCGGATAGCGGACCTGGCGGCGGAGCTGACGGCGGCCGGCCACCAGGCCACGGCCCACCCGCTGGACGTCACCGACCGCGCCGCCGTGGAGTCCTTCGCGGCGACCCTGGACCACTGCGCGGTCCTGGTGAACAACGCCGGCGGAGCCCTCGGCGCCGACCCGGTGGCGACGGCCGACCCGGCGGACTGGCGCCGGATGTACGAGACGAACGTCCTCGGCACCCTGCACGTCACCCAGTGCCTGCTCCCGGCGCTGGAGGCGAGCGGCGACGGCACGGTGGTGATCGTGTCGTCCACCGCGGGCCACGCCGCGTACGAGGGCGGCGGCGGGTACGTCGCGGCGAAGCACGCCGAGCACGTCCTCGCCGAGACGCTCCGACTGGAGATCGTGGGGCGCCCGGTGCGGGTCGTCGAGGTGGCGCCCGGCATGGTCCGCACGGACGAGTTCGCGAAGACCCGCTTCCGGGGCGACGAGGAGAAGGCCGCGAAGGTCTACGAAGGGGTGGCCGAGCCCCTCACCGCGGACGACGTGGCCGACACCATCGCCTGGACCGTCACCCGCCCGAGCCACGTCAACATCGACCTGCTGGTGGTGCGCCCCCGCGCCCAGGCGTCCAACACGAAGGTCCACCGGGTCCGATGACCACCGACCCGGACGACCCCGCCCCCGGCCCCCACCCCGAAGCCGGCTCCGCCGCCCGGCCCGCCGACACCGACGCGGACGTGCGCCGCCGCGCCGAGGAGAAGCGCACCGAGCGCCACGTCTGGTGGTACCTGGCCTACTTCCTCTTCGGCATCCACCTGGTCGCCTTCGTCATGATCTACGCAGTCCGCCACGGCAAGTAGCCCACCGGGGCGGTCGGCCGTCCCGACGACTCAGCCCTTGACGCAGACGACCTGCTTCAGCTTCGCCACCACCTGCACCAGGTCCTGCTGCTGCTCGATGACGTGCTCGATCGGCTTGTACGCGCCGGGGATCTCGTCGACCACGCCGGCGTCCTTGCGGCACTCGACGCCCCGGGTCTGGTCCGCCAGGTCCTGGACGGAGAACCGCCGCTTCGCCGCGTTGCGGCTCATCCGCCGGCCCGCCCCGTGGGAGGCGGAGTTGAACGACTTCTCGTTGCCGAGCCCGCGCACGATGTACGAACCGGTGCCCATGGAACCCGGGATGATCCCGTAGTCCCCGGACCCGGCGCGGATCGCGCCCTTGCGGGTGACCAACAGGTCCATGCCGTCGTACCGCTCCTCGGCCACGTAGTTGTGGTGGCAGGAGATCTCCGGTGCGAACCCGACCTTGGCCTTGCGGAACTCCTTGCGGACCACGTCCCGCAGCAGCGACATCATCAGCGCACGGTTGTACTTCGCGTACTCCTGCGCCCAGAAGAGGTCATTGCGGTAGGCGGCCATCTGCGGGGTGTCCGCGACGAAGACCGCGAGGTCACGGTCGACGATGCCCTGGTTGTGCGGGAGGGACTGCGCGATGCCGATGTGGTGCTCGGCGAGTTCCTTGCCGATGTTGCGCGAACCCGAGTGCAGCATCAGCCACACCGCGTCGTCCGTGTCGATGCACACCTCGACGAAGTGGTTGCCGCCCCCGAGCGTCCCCATCTGTTTGCTCGCCCGGTCCTGGCGGAAGTGCACCGCCTCGGCGATCCCGCCGAACCGGGTCCAGAAGTCGTTCCAGCCCGCGGTGGCGAAGCCGTGGAACCGTCCGGGGTCCACCGCCTCGTCGTGCATGGCGCGGCCGACCGGGATGGCCTCCTCGATCTTCGAGCGCAGCCGGGACAGGTCACCCGGCAGGTCACCCGCCGTCAGCGAGGTCCGGACCGCCGACATCCCGCAGCCGATGTCCACCCCGACCGCGGCCGGACACACCGCGTCCCGCATCGCGATCACCGAGCCGACCGTGGCGCCCTTGCCGTAGTGGACGTCCGGCATCACGGCGAGACCCTTGATCCAGGGCAGCGTCGCCACGTTCTGGAGCTGTCGCAGTGCCCCGTCCTCGACGGTCGCCGGGTCCGCCCACATCCGGATCGGTACCCGGGCCCCCTCAAGCTCCACGTACGACATAACGCCCTCTTAACCCCGTAGTTAGACAAATGCCCGAAAACGCAAATACCGGTGCCAAGGTCAAGGAAAAGGATGCTGGACCGGCATTCACGGCCGTGCGTGCGATACACATTGTGTCGGCCGGACCGTCCCCTGCGGCAAGCGATTAAGCCCTTCCAGGACCCGGCCGCGCCCCCGCGCCTGTCCGGCGCACCCCCGTCGAGAGGAACACCACCGTGCAGCGGAAGGCGTACGTACCGGGCGTCGCCGTACTCCTCACGGCCCTGCTCGCGGGCTGCACCAGCGGCTCCGAAGCGGACGGCTCGGCCGGCGACGCCAAGCAGGGCGGGCCCGGCGCCTCCGTGCCCGCCGCCGAACCCGGCCGCTACCGCACCCTGCCCGAACCCTGCGGCGCCCTCAACCGCAGCACCCTGGACTCCCTGCTCCCCGGGATCAAGGAGATCGCCGACGAGGAACAGCGGAACAATGCCTACGAGGGCACGGCGACCGCCACCTACGACACCGACCGTCGGGTCGGCTGCCGCTGGAAGGCCGAGTCCGTCGACGCCACCCACCACCTGCTGATCGACCTGGACCGGGTGGTTTCCTACGACGGGGAGGTCAGCGACGAGGAGCGCGCCCAGGAGGTGTACGAGGCGAAGAAGTCCGACGCCGACATCCCGGAGCCCGCCCGCTCCTCCCCGGACACGCCGTCGAACTCCGGTTCCCCTTCCGGCAGCACGTCCCCGGACGCCTCCGGCACCCCCGACGGCGGGACGGGTTCGCAGCCCGCGGCCTCGGACGACCCCACGGCCGACACCGACACCGACACCGACTCCAGCGGCGACGCCGACTCCGCGGACGAGTTGCTCCCCCGCGTGCTCGACGACCTCGGCGACGCCGCCTTCATCGACGACGCCGCCACCTCCTCGGGCTCCGCCCAGCACCGCGAGGTGACTGTGGTGTTCCGCACGTCGAACGTGATCGTGACCATCGGTTACGAGGCCCAGCCGACGCTCGCCGGCGAACAGCCCGACAGCAAGGACATGCAGGACAGGGCGCGGAACCTCGCCGCCCGACTGGCCGACCGACTGAGCAACTGACGGCGGTCCGGCCCGTCCCCGCAGGGGGTGTTGCGGACCCGCCCGTCACCCGTTCGGCGTACCGTGACCCCTCGGACCACCCCGCAAGGCCCACTGATCCACCGCGTCACGAGTGAAGGAACCATGCACCGACCAGCACAGCGACTCACCCGCGCCCTCGTCTGCGCGGCCACCGCGACGGTGATCATCGGCGCGGCCGGCTGCTCGTCCGATTCCGGCTCCGACTCCGGTTCCGACGACGCGAAGAAGGGCAGCGGGTCCAGCGCCCCGGCGTCCGGCTCCACCACCCCGGACTCCGCGCCCCCGCCCGTCGAGGAAGCGGCCTACGCGAAGCTGCCCGACCCGTGCGAGACGCTGTCGAAGACGACCCGCGGGGAACTCGCCCCGAAGGGAGGGGCGGGCAAGGCCAGCACCTCCGACGACACGGCGACGCGCGGCACGTGCTCGTGGAGCAGCCTCGACAACAACGGGGTGAAGGGCTCGCAGTTCCGCTGGCTGAACGTCTCGCTGCTGCGCTTCGAGTCCGACCAGAACCGCGGTTCCGGCGCGAAGCTCGCCAAGGAGTACCTGGGCAAGCAGGTCGCGGACGCCCAGGGCACGAGCGGGGCGAAGAAGCTCGCCACCAGCCCGCTGAGCGGCACGGGCGACGAGGCGCAGCGGATCGCGTACGACCTGAAGAAGAAGGAAGGCACCTTCAAGCAGAACACGGTCGTGGCGCGCGTCGAGAACGTCGTCGTGACGGTCGACTACAACGGTGCGGGCCTCGCCGGTGACGCGACCCCGAGCGCCGAAACCCTGACGAAGGCGGCCCAGAAGGCGACGAAGGAAGCGGTGGCCGCGGTCATCGCCGCCAACGAGCAGTCCGCCGACGCCGACAAGGACAGCAAGAACAAGAAGAACGACAAGGGCGACAAGGGCGACAAGGGTTCCGAAGAGGGCAAGACCGGCGGCGGCTCGGGCAGCGGCATCTCGCGGTCCCCCGACAAGAGCAAGCCCCAGAAGGCCGCTTAGCCCACGCCCGGCCCTGGTCAGGGGAGGTCGGGGAGGGCACCGCGTCGCCGACCACCCGCACAGGTGTGCCACTCTGTTGCGCGCAACAGCCTCACACGGCAGGGCGAGGGCGCGGCGACACAGGCGGCGCAGGGAGGGGGCGACGGTGGCCGAACCACTTGAGCTGACGCGGACCCACCGCATTCTCATCGGGCTGGTCGTCGCCGGCGCGGTCATCATCGCGGGCATCGGCTTCGCCGGTTCCTACGCGGCGGTGCGCGAACTCGCCCTGGCCAAGGGCTTCGGGAACTTCAGCTACGTGTTCCCGATCGGCATCGACGCGGGCATCTGCGTACTGCTCGCGCTGGACCTGCTGTTGACCTGGATACGCATCCCGTTCCCGTTGCTGCGGCAGACGGCGTGGCTGCTGACCCTGGCGACGATCGCGTTCAACGGCGCGGCGGCCTGGCCCGATCCGCTGGGCGTGGGCATGCACTCCGTGATCCCGGTGCTGTTCGTCGTCTCCGTCGAGGCGGCCCGGCACGCGGTGGGCCGGATCGCGGACATCACCGCGGACAAGCACATGGAGGGCGTCCGGCTGACCCGGTGGCTGCTGTCGCCGCTGCCGACGTTCCTGCTGTGGCGCCGGATGAAGCTGTGGGAGCTGCGCAGTTACGACCAGGTGATCCGGTTGGAACAGGACCGGCTCGTCTACCAGGCGCGGTTGCGCTCCCGCTTCGGTCGCTCGTGGCGGCGCAAGGCCCCGGTGGAGTCCCTGATGCCGCTGCGGCTCGCGCGCTACGGGGTCCCGCTGGCCGAGACCGCCCCCGCGGGTCTCGCCGCCGCGGGCATCGAACCGGCCGTGCTGCCCGCGGCCGAGGCCAAGAACACCCCGATCGCGCCCGCCGCACCGGTCCCGGCCCTCGATCACGAGCCGGAACGGCAACTCGCGCCCGCCACCGGCGCCGCACCCCCGCAGCACCGGGGACCGGACCGACCGGCCGCCGCGAACCCGGCCCGGGCGCAGGCCCAGGGGGTCGACGAGCACGGCAACCCGTGGTTCAAGGACCCGCAGCAGCAGAAGCCCTACGCGGGCGGCTACGACCCCACGTACGAACCGGACGAGCGGTACGAGGACGAGGACGGGCACCGGGCCCCCCGGCGCGCGGAGGGCATGCGGCCCGAGGACCTGTGGCGCGACGACCTGTGGCCCGAGGACCCCGAGGCGGCCCTGCCCGACGACATGCTGCCCCCGTACCCGGAAGCCGAGTTCCCGGGTACGGAGTACGTGCGGCCCGAGCCGCCGCGGCCGGGGTTCCACGTGCCCGCGGGGCCGAACCAGACCCGTCCGCTCGGTCACGGCACGGTGCCCGGTCCGCGGACGGGGGACGTCATCGAGCAGGCGCCGGACGACGCCGTGTTGCCGCATCCGGAAGGGGAGCCGGCCGGGGTCGCGGGCGACGAGGAGCGTTCGGGGTTCCCGGAGGGCCTGTCCCGCCAGGACGCGTACTACCAGGTCTTCCGCCAGAGCTTCAAGGCCCAGGGGAGCATGCCGACCCCGGGGAGCTTCGGCGCGGACCTCCAGTCGACGTACGGCGTCCAGGAGAGTGACGCCGCACTCAAGCGCTATGTGAAGTCCTTCGGGGAGCGGTTCAACACCGAGCTGGCCGAGGACCACATCGCGTAGGACCTCGTGGAGGACTAGCGCGCAGCCCGCGCCCGGTCCCGTTTGCGGGAGACGTCCGCCCACACGCCCAACGCCAGCCCGCCGACCAGCAGTACGGCGTACACGGCGGCGGGCAGGTCGAACCAGAGGTGGAGCAGTCCCATGGGCTGGTCCCCGAAGACCGGCCCGAACAGTCCGAGCCCGCCCTGGATTCCGACGACCCATCCGACGATGGCGAGGATTTCCTTCATGCCTCCACCCTCCTCCCGGCGGTGACCCGTTTCGTCCTGCGCGGGGCGGAACCGGCACTACACCCAAAGATGCAGCGAAGACGCAGGGAGCCCCCGGCAGGTGCCGGGGGCTCCCTGGTCGTCCCGGGCGTCAGCCGCCGAGCAGCTTGCGCACCCGGTCGGCACCCACCGCGAGCAGCAGGGTGGGCAGCCGCGGACCGGTGTCCCGGCCGACGAGCAGCCGGTAGAGCAGCACGAAGAACTCGCGCTGGGCGACCTTCAGCTCGGCCGTCGGCTTGGCGTCCGGCTCCAGTCCGGCGAGGACCTTCGGCACCCCGTAGACCAGGGTGGTCAGCCCGTCGAGCGACCAGTGTGCGTCCAGTCCGTCGAGCAGCAGCCGCAGCGAGTCGCGGCCCCGGTCGTCGAGCGAGGACAGCAGTTCGGCGTCGGCGTCGGCCCTGACCACGGTCCGGGCGTCGGCGGGCACGTACCGCAGGATCCACGCCTCGGCCCGGTCGAGCCGCGGCCGGACCGCGTCCAGCGAGGTCAGCGGGTGCTCCGGGTCCAGTTCGCCGAGGATGCGCAGCGCCTGGTCCGCGTGGCCGCCGGTGATGTCGGCGACGGACGCGAGGGTGCGGTAGGGCAGCGGGTGCGGGGTCGTCGGCAGCGGCCCCGCCGCGGTGCCCACGGCGCGGGCGTGCGCGGCGGCGTCGGCGGGCAGCACCGACCCGTCGGCGACCTTCGCGCCGAGCTTGTCCCACTCGTCGTAGAGCCGCTGGATCTCCTGGTCGAACGCGATCTTGAACGACTGGTTGGGCCGCCGCCGTGCGTAGAGCCAGCGCAGCAGCTGGGGCTCCATGATCTCCAGCGCGTCGGCCGGGGTGGGCACCCCGCCCTTGCTGGAGGACATCTTCGCCATGCCGGAGATCCCGACGAACGCGTACATGGGTCCGATCGGCTGCTTCCCGCCGAAGATGGGCCCGACGATCTGCCCGCCGACCTGGAACGACGAGCCGGGCGACGAGTGGTCCACGCCGGAGGGCTCGAAGATCACGCCCTCGTAGGCCCAGCGCATCGGCCAGTCGACCTTCCACACCAGCTTGCCGCGGTTGAACTCGCTCAGCCGCACGGTCTCCGCGAAGCCGCAGCCCGCGCAGGTGTAGGAGAGCTCGGTGGTGTCGTCGTCGTACGCGGTGATGGTGGTGAGGTCCTTCTCGCAGCCGCCGCAGTACGGCTTGTACGGGAAGTACCCGGTGGCGCCGGAGGACCCGTCGTCCTCCGCGGCGGCACCGGAGCCCTCGGCCGCCTCGATCTCGGCCTCGTCCAGCGGCTTCTGCTGCTTCTTGGGCGCGGCCTTCTTGGTGCGGTACTGGGCGAGGATGGCGTCGATGTCGCCGCGGTGCCGCACGGCGTGCAGCACCTGCTCGCGGTAGGTGCCCGCGGTGTACTGCTCGGTCTGGCTGATGCCGTCGTACGCGACGCCGAGGTCGGCGAGCGCCCCGGTCATGGCGGCCTTGAAGTGCTCGGCCCAGTTCGGGTGCGCGGAGCCCGCCGGGGCGGGCACCGAGGTCAGCGGCTTGCCGATGTGCTCGGCCCAGGACCCGTCCACGCCGTCGATGCCCGCGGGCACCTTGCGGTAACGGTCGTAGTCGTCCCACGACAGCACGTGGCGGACCTCGCGGCCCCGGCGGCGGATCTCGTCCGCGACCAGGTGCGGGGTCATGACCTCGCGCAGGTTGCCGAGGTGGATCGGGCCGGACGGGGACAGGCCGGACGCGACGACGACGGGTTTCCCGGGGGCGCGGCGCTCCGACTCCTCGATGACCTCGTCCGCGAAACGGGAGACCCAGTCGGTGGTCTCGTTGCTCTGAGCCACGATCGGCACGTCCTTCTTTCCCAGTGTTCCCAGTGGTTCCCTGTGGCGGCGCCCGGGAGCGCTCCGTCCTCAGCCGACCGCCCCGCACGGGCGTGCGCGGGCCGTCCGTGCCATTCTCCCAGTTCCCCCCGCATGGGCGAAAACGCCTTATCAGTGGGCGCGGGGCGCGTGGGATACTTCGGTGCGGGCCCTCCGTGCGGTCGCGGTGAGCGCGGGCGGACGGGAGCGGCCCTGCCGGAGGCCGGCGCCGCGGACCCGCTGCTGCGACGGAGCGACCGGGCCGACTTCCAGGCCAACGGCATCCTGGCCCTGGCGAAGAAGGCGAAGGCCAACCCGCGCGAGCTGGCCGGCAAGGTCACGGACGCGCTCCCCGCCGGCGGGGTGATCGGCGAGATCGAGGTGTCGGGCCCCGGCTTCCTCAACATCACGGTCACCGACCGGGCGATCACCGAGAACCTGGCCGCGCGGCTCGCCGACGGGGAGGGCCGCCTCGGCGTGCCGCTCGCCGCGGACCCGGGCACCACGGTCGTCGACTACGCGCAGCCGAACGTGGCCAAGGAGATGCACGTCGGGCACCTGCGGTCGGCGGTGATCGGCGACGCCGTGGTCCGGCTGATGGAGTTCGCGGGCGAGACGGTCGTGCGCCGGCACCACATCGGCGACTGGGGCACCCAGTTCGGGATGCTCATCGAGTACCTGATCGACCACCCGCACGAGCTGGACCGGGAAAAGGACGACGACGGCGCCGACGCCGAGGGCACCACCGCCATGTCGAACCTGAACCGCCTCTACAAGGCGGCGCGGACGCTGTTCGACGCGGACGAGGACTTCAAGGCGCGGGCCCGCCGCCGGGTGGTCGCGCTCCAGTCCGGCGATCCGCTCACCCGTGAGCTGTGGCAGCGGTTCGTCGACGAGTCGAAGGTCTACTTCCACTCGGTCTTCGACAAGCTGGACATGGAGGTCCGCGACCCGGACGTGGTCGGCGAGTCCGGCTACAACGACATGCTGGAGGAGACCTGCCGGCTGTTGGAGGAGTCGGGCGTGGCGGTCCGCTCGGAGGGCGCGCTGTGCGTGTTCTTCGACGACGTCTTGGGCGCGGACGGCAATCCGACGCCGCTGATCGTCCGCAAGTCCGACGGCGGCTACGGCTACGCGGCCACCGACCTGTCGGCGATCCGTGACCGGGTCTTCCACCTGAAGGCGTCCACCCTGCTGTACGTGGTGGACGCACGGCAGGCACTGCACTTCCGGATGGTCTTCGAGACGGCCCGTCGCGCGGGCTGGCTGAACGACGAGGTGCGGGCCGTGCAGCTGGCGTTCGGCACGGTGCTCGGCGCCGACGGCAAGCCGTTCAAGACCCGTGAGGGCGAGACGGTGCGGCTGGAGGGCCTGCTGGACGAGGCGGTGCAGCGGGCCACGGCGGTCGTCCGGGAGAAGGACCACCTGGGGCAGCTGACCGAGGAGGAGATCGTCCAGCGGGGCACCCAGGTCGGCATCGGCGCGGTGAAGTACGCGGACCTGTCGACGTCCGCGAACCGTGACTACAAGTTCGACCTGGACCAGATGGTGTCGCTGCACGGCGACACCAGCGTGTACCTCCAGTACGCGTACGCCCGCATCCGTTCGATCCTGCGCAAGGCGGGCGAGGCGCGGGCGGCGGCCCACCCGGAGCTGGCCCTCGAAGACGCCGAGCGGGCGCTCGGCCTGCACCTGGACCAGTTCGGCGACACGGTGGCGGAGGCGGCGGCCGAGTACGCCCCGCACAAGGTCACCGCGTACCTGTACCAGGTGGCCTCGCTGTTCACCACGTTCTACGACAAGTGCTCGGTGCTCAAGGCGGACACGGACGAGCAGCGCGAGAACCGGCTGTTCCTGTGCGAGGTCACTGCGACGACCCTGCACCGGGGCATGGACCTGTTGGGCATCCGGACGCCTGAGCGCCTCTGAGTTCGGGCGTCCGCCCGTCGGGGTGTACGGGGGCGTGGCCGTGTGCGGCTGCGCCCCCGTTCCCCGTCTCGGTGGGGTACCCGTGCGGGTGCGTGGTCGCGTGCGGGTGCGTTGGGGCTGGGCGCGCAGTTCCTCGCGCCCCTGTCGGGGCACCCCCGGGCGACGTGCGCTGTGCTGTGCTGTGGGTGTTTCTGGGGCGTTGCTTTCTTGTTTCTCTGTTGACGGGATTCCCGGGGCGTGTGCAATTCGCCGCTACTGTTTCCCCGCCATAGCGGTACGGCGTCCGACCGTACGGGCACGGGCACCGATCTTCATAGGAATGCGAGGTCCTGAACATGTCAGTGACCGATGAGTTCCTGGAGAACAACGCGACGTTCGCGACGACGTTCTCCGGGCCCCTCTCCCTCCCCCCGAAAAGGCGGCTCGCCGTCGTCGCGTGCATGGACGCGCGCATGGACATCTTCTCGATCCTGGGCCTGCGCCCGGGAGACGCGCACGTCATCCGCAATGCGGGCGGGGTCATCACCGAGGACGTGATCCGTTCCCTGGTGATCAGTCAGCGCCTGCTCGGCACCCGCACCGTCATGCTCATCCACCACACGGATTGCGGAATGCTCACTTTCACCGACGATGAATTCAAACACGAGATCGAAGAGGAAACGCTGATTCGTCCGGCCTGGTCGCCGGAATCCTTCAAGAGCCTGGACGACGACGTCCGGCAATCGATCCGGCGCATCGAGACGAGCCCCTTCGTCCCGTACACGCGCATTCGCGGATTCGTGTTCGACGTGGCGACGGGGAACCTCAACGAGGTGAAGTGACCGCCGGATTCCGCAGCACCCGGGCGAGGCGTTCCAGGCCGAGCCGGATCTCGTCCGGGGTGTGGGTGACGAAGCACAGGCGCAGGGTCGCCGGGTCCGGGGTGTCGCAGTGGAAGGGCGCCCCGGGCACGTAGGCCACGCCCTCCGCGACCGTCGCCCGCAGCAGCGCCCCGGTGTCGTGGCCGTCGGGCAGCCGGGCCCACACGAACATGCCGCCCTCCGGACGGGTCCACGTCGACCCCGGGGGCAGGGCCTCGGCGAGCCCCGCGAGCAGCGCGTCCCGCCGCTCCCCGTACGCGGCGGCCACGGTCCGCACATGGGCGTCGAGGTCCCGGTCGGCGAGGTAACGGGCGGCGGCGAGCTGGTTGACGGTCGGCGTGTGCAGGTCCGCGGCCTGCTTGGCGACCGCGCAGGCGCGCAGCAGCGCGGCGGGCGCCCGCAGCCAACCGAGCCGGAGACCCGGCGCCATCACCTTGGAGAAGCTGCCGAGCAGTGCGGTGCGGTCACGGGCGCCGTCGAGCGAGGCGATCCAGGGCACCCGCCGGCCCTCGAACCGCAGCTCCCCGTACGGGTCGTCCTCCACCAGCCACAGTCCGCGGCGCGCGGCCACCTCCGCGACGGCGATCCGCCGCTCCAGCGGAACGGTCCGTCCGGTGGGGTTCTGGAAGGTCGGCACCGAGTAGAACAGTTTGGGCCGCAGCCGGACGGTGAGCCGGTCCAGCTCCTCGGGGTCCACCCCGTCGGCGTCCCCCGGCACGGCGACGACCCGGGCGCCGGCGAAGGAGAACGCCTGTATCGCCGCGAGGTAGCAGGGCCGCTCCACCAAGACGGTGTCACCGGGGTCCACGAGCGCCTGCGCCAGCAGGGACAGCGCCTGCTGCGATCCGGTGGTGACGAGGACGTCGTCCGCGTCGGTGGGCAGCCCCCGGTCGGCGGTCCGCCGGGCGAGCGCCTCGCGCAGCACGGGCTCGCCCTCGGTGGTGGCGTACTGGAGCGCCCGCGCGGCGGCGCCCTCCAGCACCTCCCGGAAGGCGGCGGCGACCCCCGCGGCGTCGAACAGCTCGGGCGCGGGCAGCCCGCCCGCGAAGTTGATCATCCCGGGGCGGCCCACGACGGACAGGATGTCCCGGACCGGCGACCCGCCCACGGCAGAGGCGCGGGCGGCGAACGGAGGGGGTGCCACGACAGTGCTCACGGGGACTCCTGGAGGACGGGGCCCGACCGGGCCCGGCGGCTGTGGCGGCACCCTAGCGAGACGCATGCCGTGTACACCCACCGTTCCGCGATCCGGACAGCGGGCCCGGCCGCACGGTGCACCGCGGTGCCGGCGCGGTCTCACCCCACCGCGCCGGTCCGGGCCGTCGACCAGCGCATGCCCTCCGTGAGGTGCTCCAGGTACCCGGCGTCGGTGACCTTGACGACGACCTCCGCGTACGGCTGCTCCTCGAAGGGACGGCCGTCCAACAGCCGCCAGGTGCGCCAGTAGTCGAGATCGGCGGACTCCGTCCAGGTCGCCATCTCCTCCAGGCCCGGCTCCCACTCGTCGGGCTCGACGGCGGCCACCTCGCTCCACAACGGCACGTTGCGCAGCGGCCCGATCTCGTACCCGGTGACGATGGCGGCGGCCCGACGGGCGAGTTCGTCGGTGTCCCGCAGGGTGCGGACGTACGGGGAGACGTCATCGCGCCCGGAACCCCCCAGGTCGTACACCTCGGTGGCCCGGCGCCGGGGTTCGACGAGGGTGCTGCCGTCCTCGGACAGCAGGAAGCCCTCGTCCGTCACCCGCAGCAACCGCCCGGCGAGACAGGCGTGCAGATCGTGGAACTCCCCGGCGAGCCGCATGCCCGCCGCGATCTGCCGGCCGCGCTCCGCGGAGAACGGGTACCGGTCGACGGGCCGGGTCACCGCCTCCTCCTCGTCGCCCAGCCGACCGCGGTCCAGCCGGGCCCAGGCATCGGCCAACAGCGCGACGGGGAAGGAGTTCTCGCGGGGCACCCGAACGGCGTCGGCACCGAGGAGGTGTATCCGACCGCGGAAGGCCGGCCCCTCGACGCCGTCGACGGACACGGTGAACAGATCGGTCATGGAGAGTCCATTTCGCCCAGGCCACGGGTGATCACCGCCGACCACCACAGCCCAGACATTAACCGGCCCGACGCCCCGTCAAATCCACCGCCTCCCGGCCCTGTTCACGCCGCGTGGCCGACCACGACCCGTCCGTCAACGCCGCGGCGCACCGGGCCCGCGATCCGTACCCGCCCCACAGGTGCGGGAGTTCGCCCCGCGGTACGCCCCACCGCGCGCCGCCGGCCCGGGAGCACGGTCGACGCGCCCCCTGCACACCTCCCGGCGGGCACGGTCCGGACAGCGGAACGGGGCGGGAGGGCCAGCGGTCCGGCATCCCCCGCCGTACCGTCACCCGGGTCGCCCCGGGCGCCCTCCCGCCCCGCTCCGTCGCCGGCCGGCGACCCGTCACCTCAGGTCGCGGCCAGCGCCTCCGTCGGCGCCAGCCGCGAAGCCCGCACCGCCGGGTAGAGGCCCGCGATCCCCCCGATGACCAGGGTCGCCCCCACGCCACCGGCGACCGCCCACAGCGGAACGACCGTCGGCCAACCCTGGTAGACCGCGAACCCGGTGGTCACCCCCGAGCCGAGGACGGCCCCGCCCAGCCCGCCGAGCGCCGACAGCAACAGCGACTCCGCGAGGAACTGCGTACGGATCTGCCCCCGCGTCGCGCCCAGCGAGCGCCGCAGCCCGATCTCGGCCCGCCGCTCCAACACCGAGATCACCATGGTGTTGGCCACGCCGACCCCGCCGACCAGCAGCGCCACCCCGCCGAGCCCGAGCAGCAGCCCGGTGAACGCCTCGCCGGCGGCCTTCTGCGCGGTCAGCGCGTCGGAGGGCCGGGACACGTTGACCTCGTCGGGCTGCTCCGGGTTGGCGGTCGCACCGAGCACCGACTGCACCTGGGGCACCGCCGACTCCTTCGACCGCGTGTAGATGGTGGTCGCATGCCCGTCGAACCCGAGGTACGAGGTCGCCCCCGCCCATCCGACCAGCGCCGCGACGTCCAACTCCGGTGCGAGCGGGGACGCTTCGAGGACCCCGACGACCGTGAACCAGCGCTTGCCGATGAGCACCCGGGTGTCCGGGTCGACCTTCCCGATGCCGAGCCGGTCCGCCGCGTCCGAGCCGAGGACGACCGCCGGATACCGCCCGGTCACCCCGTTCAGCCAGGCCCCGGAGCGCAGCCCCGCACCGACCGCCGTCCGCAGGTCCTCGCGCGCCGCGAAGACCGAGATGCCGTTGGTCTCCGCCTTGGGGATGCGGTCGTTGCGGTACACATTGGCGTCCGCGACCTCCCCGATCGCCGAGACCGACTCCACCGGACCGATCCGCGACACCATGCGCTCCGCCGTCAACGGCAGCGTGGCCTGCTTGCCCATCATCGTGTTGCCCGGGCTGACGGTCAGCAGATTGGTGCCCAACGCGTCGAGGGTGCGGTCGAGTCCGGCGCGCGAGGAGGACGAGATGCCGACCACGCCCACCATCGCGGCGATGCCGATCGCGATGCCGAGCGCGGACAGGAACGCCCGCAGCGGGCGGGTGCGCAGCCCCACCGCGCCGACCTTCAGCACGTCCCCCGCGGACAGCCGCGCGGGCTTCAGCCGCGGCCGGGCCCCCGCGCCGCCGTCCGGACGCCGGGCACGCCGCCCGGTGCCGTTGCCCGCGGCGGCCCTCGTCGCGGAACCCGCGCTCACAGCAGCACCCCGTCCCGGCCCGGCGCGACGGCACGGACCTCGTCCGCGACCATCCGGCCGTCCCGCATCCGCACCTGCCGGGGCAGCGACTCGGCGATCTCCCGCTCGTGCGTGATCACGACGACGGTGGTCCCGGCGGCGTTCAGCTCCCACAACAGGTCCATCACCCCGGCACCTGACTGGGAGTCGAGGGCGCCCGTCGGCTCGTCGGCGAGCAGCAGCGCCGGCTCCCCGGCGACGGCCCGCGCGATGGCGACCCGCTGCCGCTCGCCCCCGGACAGCTCCTGGGGCTCGTGGTCGAGCCGGTGGCCGAGGCCGACCCGCTCCAGCACCTCCGCGGCCCGGCGGCGCCGCTGCCCGGACCGCAGACCGGTGTACAGCAACCCGTCGGCGACGTTGTCCAGTGCGGTGGTCCCGGCCGCCAGGTGGAAGCTCTGGAACACGAACCCGATCCGGGACGCCCGCAGCGCCGACAACTGCGCGTCGTTCAGCTCCCCGACCGCGTAACCGTCGATGTGGACGTGCCCGGAGGTGGGCCGGTCCAGGGTGCCGAGCAGATTCAGCATGGTCGACTTCCCCGAGCCCGACGGGCCGACGATGGCGACGAGTTCCCCCGGGGCGACGTACAGGGACACCCCGTCCAGCGCGCGTACCCCGCCGGGGTAGGTCCGGGTCACCCGATCCAGCTCGATCACTCCGGAATCCCCACCTTCGTGCCCTCGGTGAGGCCCTCGCCGGTGATCTCGACCCGACCGTCGGCGAACAGTCCCGGTTCGACCGCCACGTAGCGGGAAGTACCGCCCTCCACGACCTCGACGCCGAAACCGCCCTCCGAGAGGGCCAGCAGCGCGGCGACCGGGACGGTGAGCACGTCCTTGCGGGTGCCGGAGGAGAACTCCACGTCGACCGCGGCCAGCACGTAGCGGTCGGCGGCCTTGCGGCCCTTGGCCTCGGTCAGACCGATGACGACCTCGACGGTGGTCTTCGCGTCCTCGCCGTCGGTACCGGGAGTGATGACCGTGCTGACCTCGTCCACCACGCCCTTGGCCACGGTGTCGTCCGGCAGCACCACATCGACCTTGGTGCCCTCCTTCGCCAACTCCTGGTCCGACGGGTCGAGTTCGACGGTGACCGCCTTGTCGATGCCGGTGTACGTGAGGACCTTCCCGCCGGGGGTGAGCGCGGCGCCCTCCTCCGCGTCGACGCTGTCCACCCGGACCCGACCGGAGGCGAACACGACCCGCCCCAGGTCCACGGTCCCGGTCTCCTTCACCCCCAGGTCCTCCTGCCACTCCTTGACGGCCGCAGCGGTCTTGTCGCTGAACTCGTCGTCGACGGTGAACCCGCCGCCGTACCCGAGCGCCACGAGGTTGCGCTCCAACTGCCGTACGTCCTCGCCCTCCACGCCCGCACGCAACGCCCGGTAGGCGGGCTTCGACCCGTACAGCAACGTCACCGGCGCGCCGTCCACCTCGTACAGCGCCCCGCCCCGCTTGACGGTCGCACCGGCCTTCGGCACGTCGGTCAACGTGCCGCCGACCCGCGCGGTGGCCGTCCGGGAGGCGCCGAAGCCCAGCGAACCGTCCTCGCTCTGCGCGTCCTTCAGGTCCCTACGGTCCACCTCGGCGGTCTTCGGCGGCAGTGCGGAGTCGTCACGGGTCTCCGCGTCCGCCCCGCCCAGGCCGAGGGTCGCCGCCGCCACGGCCCCGCCCGCGACCAGCACCGCGATCCCGGCGAACAGGCCGCCGCGACGGGCCCGCCGCTTGCGGCGGGCCACCCGGGGGCCGGCCGCCGAGGCGTTCTCGGTCTCCTCGCGCACCTCCTGGACGGCGCCCCCCTCCGCGGCGGCCCCCTCCGCGGCAGCGGTCGGCTCGGTCACGGCGGGTCGATCGGCCACCGGCCGCCCGTCCCCCGCCATCAGCCCTTGCCCTGACGCGTCAGTCCGCCGCCCTTGCCCAGCTTGGACTTGCACTTCTTGTCGGCCGCCTCGAAGTCAGGGTCCTCGGCGATGCTCCGGTCCAACCGCATCGCCCCCTTCTCCGGGTCGGGGAACTCGTCCACCCCGTTCTCGCGCATGCACTTGGCGTACTCGCGCATCCCGTTCATCGCCTTCGGGTCGCCGCCCTTCGTCATGCCCTGCGGAGCCCACTTGCGGCAGGCGGCCATCGCCTTGTCCGCCTTGGCCCGGTCCGTCTTCTTGTTGCTGCCCCCGCCGATCAGCACTCCGCCGCCGGGCTTCGGGTCCTCGACGTCGAGGCCGTTCTTGCGCAGGCACTCGGTCAACTTCAGGGCCCGCTGCTCGGGGCTCAGGCTCTCGACGGCGCCGGGCCCCTTCGACTTCCCGCCGTCCGCCGAAGCAACCTTGTCGCCGCTGCCGCCGCCCCCGCATCCGGTGAGCAGCAGGGCGAGGGCCACGGGCGCCGCAGCCAGCGCGCCCCGCGTCCTGGATCGCATCGTGTCGTCTCCTCTGGTCGTCTGGTCCACGCGGCGGCCCCCCGTCAGCACATCGCCCCGGCGGGCCGCCCCGTGGCACCGAGGGAACGCCATCGACTGTTTCTCCGGTGTTTCCGTCAACCCGCCGCAGATGCAGGCTGGTTGACGGCTAACGGGGAAGAAACACGGCAGCCGGGACGATGTCCTGACGGCGGGCCCGCACCGGCCCGCCCGCACCCCGCCGCGGACGACACCCGGGCGGACCACGGACGGCGAGGAACGGCGGAGGACAACGGCATGCGGGTACTCGTGGTGGAGGACGAACCCCTGCTCGCGGACGCCATCGCGGAATGGCTGCGCGGGGAGACCCACGCGGTCGACATCGCGTACGACGGAGCGGCGGCCCTGGAACGGCTGACGGTCCACGCCTACGACGTGGTCGTCCTCGACCGGGACATCCCGACCGTCCACGGCGACGAGGTGTGCCGCGAACTGGTCGGCTGGGGCGCCGCCGCTCGCGTGCTGATGCTGACGGCGGCGGCCCAGGTCGCCGACCGGGTGGCCGGGCTGTCCCTGGGCGCGGACGACTATCTGACGAAGCCGTTCGCGTTCCCGGAACTAGCCGCCCGCGTCCACTCGCTGGGCCGCCGCTCCCGCCCCGCCGCACCACCCGTACTGCGCCGCTCCGGCATCACCCTGGACCCCGCCCGCCGCGAGGTGTACCGCGACGGACGGTACGTACCGCTGTCCCCCAAGGAATTCGCCGTCCTGGCGGAACTGCTGCGCGCCGACGGGGCACCCGTGTCGGCGGAGACCCTGTTGGAGAAGGCATGGGACGAACACGCCGATCCGTTCTCCGGGGTGGTGCGACTGACCATCCTCAAACTCCGCCGCAAACTCGACGCGCCCCCGGCCGTCGAAACGGTGACCGGCGTCGGGTACCGCATCCCGTGACCACCACCCGCCGCCGTCGCGGCCCCCGCAGCCCCCGCACCGGCCGTGTCCTACGGCTGCTGCCCCGCCGACTGGCCCCGCGCCGCATGACCCTGCGGGCCCGGCTCACCCTCCTGTACGGCGGACTATTCCTGGTCGCCGGACTGGTCCTGCTGACCGTCACCTACGTCCTGTTCGACCAGCGGGCCGAGGAGACCGGGCCCAAGCTGATGCCCGACCCGAGCTCGGTCAGCGTGAGCGGCTCCGTCACCGGTCCGGCCAGCCCGCTGCGGGACCCCGGCGACCGGACCCGGGTCTACCTGATGAAGAACGGTGCGGTCCTCCAGGGCCAGGAGGCCGCCGCGGAGTTCCTCTCCGACGAACGCAAGCGGCTGCGGTCGGCCGCAGGAACGGCCCTGCTCACCCAGAGCAGCATCGCCCTGGTCGTGGTGGGCGGGGCCGCGGCCGGCCTCGGCTGGCTCGTCACGGGCCGGGTACTGACCCCGCTGCGCCGGGTCACCGACACCGCCCGGCGGATCGCCGTGGCGCCCGCCGCCGTCCGGGGCCTGCACGAACGCATCGCGCTGCACGGCCCCGACGACGAGGTGAAGGACCTCGCGGACACCTTCGACACCATGGTGGAACGCCTCGACCGGTCCTTCGACGGACAGCGCCGCTTCGTCGCGAACGCCTCCCACGAGCTGCGCACCCCACTGACCCTGGGCCGGGCCCTGGTCGAGGTGGCGATGCACCGCCGGGACGCCTCCGAGGACGTCCAGCAGCTGGGCGAGAACCTGCTGGCGATCAACGTCCGGCACGAACGGCTCATCAACGGACTGCTGATGCTCGCGTCCTCCGAGAACGCGATCACCGAACGGGCCCCCGTGGACCTCGCGGACGTGGTGGAACACGTCGTCGCCCAGACCGCCGCGGAGGCCGGGGCGGCGGAGGTCACCGTCGACCACACCACCCGGGAAGCCCTCACCACGGGGGACGCCCTGCTCCTGGAACGCCTGGTGCACAACCTGGTGGAGAACGCGGTGCGCCACAACAGCGGTCCCGGCGGTCGGCTGGAGATCAGCACCGGCCCCGACGCCGCCGAACCCGGCAACGTCCAGGTGACCGTCAGCAACACGGGCCCCGTGATCCCCGCGTACGAGGTCCCCACCCTGTTCGAACCGTTCCGCCGCCGGGGCGCCGAACGACTCGTCAGCGCGAAGGGCGCGGGGCTCGGGCTGTCCATCGTCCGGTCGATCGCCCACGCGCACGACGGCGGGGTCACCGCCCGACCCCGCGAGGGCGGCGGCCTGACGATCACGGTGACGCTCCCGGCCGCCGACGAGTCCGACGAGTTCGCGGACCTCGACACTGACCATTCGGTGGGTATCTGACGAAGAAGTCAGTACTTGTGGGCTTCCACCCCCTGGAAGAGAATTTGGCCAACCACAAGTCGACGCACCGTCAGAGGAATTCCACGATGTCCGAGTTCACCGCCACCCCCGCTTCCGCTCCCGCCCGCGTTTCCGTTATCGGACTCGGCTTGATGGGTTCGGCCCTCGCCGCCGCCCTCCTCAATGCGGGCCACCAAGTGACGGTGTGGAACCGAAGTCCGGCGAAGGTCGGAATTCTCGCCGCCCAGGGGGCGGTTCCCGCTGATTCCCCGGCCGCCGCGATAGCCGCCAGCGACCTGACCATCCTGTGCCTCACCACCTACGACAACGTCAGCGAACTGCTGGAGCCGCTCGCCGACTCCCTCGCCGGGCGCGTCCTCGCCAACCTCACCAACGGCACCCCCGACCAGGCCCGCACCCTCGCCGCCTGGGTCGAGGCACAGGGCGCCGCCTACCTCGACGGCGGCATCATGGCCGTCCCCCAGATGATCGCGACGCCCGCCGGGTACGTCCTCTACAGCGGCGACGAGCAGGCCTACGAGACGCACCGCGCGACCCTGGCCGCGCTCGGCGGCACCCGCTGGACCGGCACCGATCCCGGATTCGCGGCCCTGTACGACATGTCCCTGCTCACCGGCATGTACGGCATGATCACGGGCATCAGCCAGGCGTTCGCCGTGATGCGCTCGGCGAACGTCCCCGCGGCCGAGTTCGGCCCCCTGCTGGAGAACTGGGTCATCGCGATGACCCAGGGCCTCACCGCCGACTACGCCCGGGCCCTCGACTCCGGCGACCACCTCACCGACGTCGCCAGCCTCGGCATGCAGGCACCCGCCTTCGACAACCTCCTGGACCTCTACCGCGCCCAGGGCGTCAGCACCGACCTCTTCGAACCCCTGGCCGCACTCTTCAAGCGCTCCGTCGAAGAGGGCCACGCAGCCGACGGACTGTCCCGCCTCGCGGAACTCGTCCGAAAGTAACTCCCCCAACGACAAACGAATTCCGAGGAAGCGGGCGCGAATACGTCAACAACAACACAGCGCATAGCGAATCAGAGCCGTCCGGTGCTCCACTCTCCCTGTTCCAGCAGAGACCTCATTCACCACCCGCTGAAGGACAGGACATGATGCGACGCAAGCTGGGTTCACTTCTCGCGGCCGGCGCCCTGGCACTCACCGCCAACATGACGATCGGTTCGGGAACGGCAAGCGCAGCCACCACGTTCACCTACGGAACCAGCCAGTACGGGCCGACCATCAAGGCGTATGTGAACGGCCAGTACGCCGCGGAGGGGACGTGGACCGTCGACCCGATCGCCGGTAACCCGGGCGACACCATCGTCGTGACGGACCTCAGAACGGACGGCCAGCACATCACCGGCTACCTCGCCCGGACGAACTACACGGTCGTGCGCACCGCCACCACCAAGGGCAAGCCCGCCCCCAGCTATGACTCGGCGAGCGGGGACCTGACCGAGGGCAGCAGGTGGAAGTTCTGGATCTGCTACGGGACCGACGCGTCCGACGTCTGCTCCCAGGCCATCGACGTCCACGCCTGACCCCCCACACGGGTCGGGCCCGGCGACCCCACGGCCCCGCCGGGCCCGACCCACGCCCCACCCGTACGAGCGACCACGTCAGCCCCGCACCACCACGGTGGCCCGGCACTCATCGACGACGCACGCGCAGGCCGGCACCGAGACCGAGCAGCAGCTCAGCGAAACGCACCGACGGCGATCCGGACGCACAGGTGCTCGCGCTCAGCCCCGCACCCCCCGCGCCACCTCCGTGGCCCAGTACGTGAGGATCACGCTCGCACCGGCCCGCTTGATGCCGAGCAGGGACTCCAGGATCGCCCGCTCCCGGTCGATCCACCCCTTCTCCGCCGCCGCCTCGATCATCGCGTACTCACCGGAGATCTGGTACGCGGCCACCGGCACGTCCACCGCGCCCGCGACCCGCGCCAACACGTCCAGGTACGGACCCGCCGGCTTGACCATCACCAGGTCCGCGCCCTCCGCCAGGTCCAGCGCCAACTCCCGCATCGACTCACGGACGTTCGCCGGGTCCTGCTGGTACGTCTTGCGGTCACCGGTCAGCGAGGACCCGACGGCCTCCCGGAACGGACCGTAGAACGCGGACGCGTACTTCGCCGTGTACGCGAGGATCGCCACGTCGTCCCGGTCGATCTGGTCCAGCGCGTCCCGGACCACCCCGACCTGACCGTCCATCATCCCGCTGGGCCCCACCACATGGGCCCCCGCGTCCGCCTGCACCTGCGCCATCTCGGCGTAGCGCTCCAACGTCGCGTCGTTGTCGACCCGGCCCTGCGCGTCGAGCACCCCGCAGTGACCGTGGTCGGTGACCTCGTCCAGACACAGGTCCGACATCACGAGCAGGTCGTCCCCGACCTCGGAGCGCACCGCGCGCAGCGCCACCTGGAGGATGCCGTCCGGGTCGGTCCCCGGGGTCCCCAGCGCGTCCTTCTTGCCCTCCTCGGGCACCCCGAACAGCATGATCCCGGACACCCCGGACCCCACCGCGTCCACCGCGGCCTTCCGCAGGCTGTCCAGGGTGTGCTGGTACACCCCGGGCATCGACCGGATCGCCACCGGCTCGTTGACGCCCTCCCGCACGAACGCGGGCAGGACCAGGTCCGCGGGGTCCAACCGGGTCTCGGCGACCATCCGGCGCATCACCGCGGTCGACCGCAGCCGCCGGGGACGCACCCCGGGGAAAGAACCGTACTCACTCACGACAACACCAGCTCCGTACCGTCACGGCCCGGGGCGTGTGCCCCGGGTCCCGGATCGGCCCCGGTCGAACGCGGTCCGCCCCCGCCACGGCCGACGGGCCCGGCGACCGCCGCTGGGGGCGGGCCGGGCCCGCCCCTGGCGGTTCGGGCGGACCCCCGCCACGGGGCGTCCGCACTGACTCCAACCTACGGGGTGGCGCGCCTGCGCCGTGCCCCGGGCCGCCGCTCGCTGGGCCGGGTCACGTGTTCGCCCGCCTCCACCGCGGCGTCCCGCCGGGCCGCGCCGAAGTCGGCCAGCGCGGCGGCCAACTTGTGCACGGACGGCTCCGGCGCCATCACGTCCACCCGCAGCCCGTGCTCCTCCGCCGTCTTCGCGGTGGCGGGGCCGATGCAGGCGATGACGGTGACGTTGTGCGGCTTCCCGGCGATGCCCACCAGGTTCCGCACCGTCGAGGACGAGGTGAACAGCACCGCGTCGAACCCGCCGCCCTTGATCGCCTCGCGGGTGTCCGCCGGCGGCGGCGACGCCCGCACGGTCCGGTAGGCCGTGACGTCGTCCACCTCCCAACCCAGCTCGATCAGCCCGGCCACCAGCGTCTCGGTGGCGATGTCGGCCCGCGGCAGGAACACCCGGTCGATCGGGTCGAACACCGGGTCGTACGGGGGCCAGTCCTCCAGCAGACCGGCGGCCGACTGCTCGCCGCTCGGCACCAGGTCCGGCTTGACGCCGAACGCGACCAGCGCGGCGGCGGTCTGCTCGCCGACCGCGGCCACCTTGATCCCCGCGAACGCCCGCGCGTCGAGCCCGTACTCCTCGAACTTCTCCCGGACCGCCTTCACCGCGTTGACGGAGGTGAACGCGATCCACTCGTAGCGGCCGGTGACCAGGCCCTTCACGGCCCGCTCCATCTGCTGCGGGGTCCGCGGCGGCTCCACCGCGATGGTGGGCACCTCGTGCGGCACCGCACCGTAGGAACGCAACTGGTCGGAGAGCGACGCCGCCTGCTCCTTGGTCCGCGGCACCAGCACCCGCCAGCCGAACAGCGGCTTGGACTCGAACCACGACAGCCGGTCCCGCTGGGCCGCGGCCGAACACTCGCCGACCACGGCTATCACCGGGCGGCCCCCGTCCGGCGCGGGCAGCACCTTCGCCTGCTTCAGGGCCTGCGCGATCGTCCCGAGCGTCGCGGACCAGGTCCGCTGGCGGGTCGTCGTCCCGCCCACGGTCACCGTCAACGGGGTGTCCGGCTTGCGGCCCGCCGCGACGAGCTCGCCCGCCGCCGCGGCCACCGTCTCCAACGTCGCCGAGACCACCAGGGTCCCGTCCGACGCCCCGACCTCGGACCAACAGCGCTCGGAGGCGGTCCGCGCGTCCACGAACCGCACGTCGGTGCCCTGCTCGTCGCGCAACGGCACCCCCGCGTACGCGGGCACCCCGACGGCGGCGGCGATCCCGGGCACCACCTCGAAGGGCACCCCGCCGGACGCGCACACCAGCATCTCGCCGGCCGCGTACGTGTCGAGGCCGGGGTCACCCGGCACCGCGCGCACGACCCGCTTGCCGCCCCGGGCGGCCTCCATGACAAGATTGGCCGTGTCCCTCAACACGGGACCACCGACGGCAGTTGACGCCCCGTCAGCAGCCTGGTCCGGTGCGCCCGAGGGCGACCGGGGCGAGGCAGCGTCCAGGACGGTGACACCCACCCTGGCGTGCGCCCGGACCACATCGAGCACATCGGGCTCGGCGATCAGTACGTCCGCACCCGCGAGCGCCTCCACGGCGCGCAGGGTCAGCAGCCCCGGATCACCCGGTCCGGCACCCAGGAAGGTGACGTGCCCGTGTGCGGGAACGGCGGAATGGTTCGAGGCGGTGGGGCTCAAAGTTCTCGCTCCCCCATCAGACCGGCCGCGCCCTTGGCCAGCATCTCGGTCGCGAGTTCGCGACCGAGCGCCATGGCCTGCTCCTGCGTGGAGGGCACGGGACCGGTGGTGGACAGCTGCACCAGCGTCGAGCCGTCGGTCGTACCGACGACACCGCGCAAGCGCATCTCCTTGACAATCTGCCCGTCGGCCAACAGGTCGGCCAGCGCCCCGACAGGGGCACTGCAACCGGCCTCCAGGGCGGCGAGCAGGGAACGCTCGGCGGTCACGGCGGCCCGCGTCAACGGGTCGTCCAGTTCCGCGAGCACGGCGACGAGGGACGCGTCCTGCGCGGCACACTCGATCGCCAGGGCCCCCTGGCCGGGGGCGGGCAGCACCGTGTCGACGGACAGGAAGTCGGTGACCTCACCGATCCGGCCGATCCGGTGCAGTCCGGCGGCGGCGAGCACGACGGCGTCGAGCTCACCGTCCCGTACGTATCCGATGCGCGTGTCCACGTTCCCGCGGATCGCGACCGTCTCGACGGTCATCCCGTGATCCCGGGCGTACGCGTTGAGCTGCGCCATCCGACGCGGCGAACCGGTACCGATCCGCGCCCCGTCCGGCAGCTCCGGGAAGGTGAGCCCGTCACGGGCCACCAACACGTCCCGCGGGTCCTCGCGCTCCGGCACGGCCGCCAGCACGAGCCCCTCGGCGGGAGCCGTCGGCAGGTCCTTCAGCGAGTGCACCGCGAAGTCCACCTCGCCGCGCAACAGCGCCTCGCGCAGCGCGGCCACGAACACGCCGGTGCCACCGATCTGCGCCAGGTGCTCGCGCGAGGTGTCGCCGTACGTGGTGATCTCGACCAGTTCGACGTCGCGCCCGGTCAACTCCCGGACGGCCCGGGCCACGAGTCCGGACTGGGCGGTGGCGAGCTTGCTGCGCCTGGTCCCCAGCCTCAGTGCCTTCTCAGTCATGCGCGTCCTCGGTTCCTGCCGTTCGTGACGTTCGGGGGGACACCGGTGACGTCCAGGGGTACGCCAGCGATGCCCTGGGGGGCGCCCGTGCGGCCGGGTACTTCGGCGAGCCGGGCGAGGTGGGCCGCGCCCGGCACCTCGATTCCCGACTCACCGCGCGGGTCGGTGTCGTTCCACCGGGGCCGCTCGGCGCGCGAGACGGAGGCGACGGCCTCCGGGTCCAGGTCGAACAGGGTGCGCAGCGCGTCCGCGTACCCCGCGCCACCGGGTTCGGCGGCGAGCTGCTTGATCCGTACGGTCGGCGCGTGCAACAGCTTGTCGACCACGCGCTTGACGGTCTGGGTGATCTCCGCGCGTTCCTTGTCGGCGAGATCGGGCAGCCGCCCTTCCAGGCGGGCGATCTCCCCGGCGACGACGTCGGCGGCCATGGTGCGCAGCGCGACCACCGTGGGGGTGATGTGCGCGGCCCGCTGGGCGGCGCCGAAGGTCTCGACCTCACTGGAGACGATCGTGCGGACCTGGTCGACGTCGGCGGCCATCGGCGCGTCGGCGGACGCCTCGGCGAGGGACTCGATGTCGACGAGCCGGACCCCTTCGAGGTCGTGCACCGCCGCGTCGACGTCCCGCGGCATCGCGAGGTCGAGCAGCACCGGCGGGGTGGCGGGCGCTCCGGACACGGCGTCCTCGACGGCGCGCCCGGCGATGGCGTCGGCCACGTCCTGCGCCGTCAGCACCAGCCCGGACGCCCCGGTGCAGGACACCACGACGTCTGCACGTGTCAGCTCCGCGGCCACCTTGTCCATCGGGACCGCCCGGGCGGACACCCCCGTGCCACCGGGCTCGCCGAGGATCGCCACCAGGCGCTCGGCGCGGTCCAGGGTCCGGTTGGCGACGACGACCTCGGCGACGCCCGCGCGCGCCAGGGTCGCGGCGGCCAGCGAGGACATCGAACCGGCGCCGATGACCAGGGCCCGCTTGCCCTTCGCCCAGGCGGTGAGCGACGCGGCGGCGTCCCCCGCCACCGGGTCGGTGCCGGCGAACTGCTGGAGCCCGAAGGTGACGAGCGACTGCCCGGCCCGGTCGATCCCGGTCTCGGAGTGGGCGCGCTTGCCGACCCGCAGCGACTGCTGGAAGAGGTCGTTGAGCAGCCGCCCGGCGGTGTGCAGGTCCTGGGAGACGGCGAGGGCGTCCTTGATCTGCGCGAGGATCTGCCCCTCCCCGACGACCATCGAGTCGAGTCCGCAGGCCACCGAGAACAAGTGGTGAACGGCCCGGTCCTCGTAGTGGACGTACAGGTGGGGCGTCAGCTCGTCCAGCCCGACGCCGCTGTGCCGGGCGAGCAGGGTGGACAGTTCGGCGACGCCCGCGTGGAACTTGTCGACGTCCGCGTACAGCTCGATGCGGTTGCAGGTGGCGAGGACCGCGGCCTCGGCCGTGGGTTCGGTGGCCAGGGCGTCGTGCAGCAGCGCGCCCTGGCTGTGCCGGGACAGCGTGGCGCGCTCCAGCACGCTCACGGGCGCGGTGCGGTGACTCAGCCCGACGACGAGGAGACTCATGCCGGCATCACGGCGGGTACGTCCCCGTCGGGTCCCTTGCGCGGGGCGCGGGCGCCCTCGGCCACCGCGTCGGTGCCCTTCGCGGGCTCCTCGACGGCGTCGGCCGCCTCGGCCGCCTCGGTCAGTTCCTCCCCGGCCTTGCGCTGCTCGTGGAAGGCGAGGATCTGGAGTTCGATGGAGAGGTCGACCTTGCGCACGTCGACGCCGTCCGGAACGCTCAGGACGGTCGGCGCGAAGTTGAGGATGGACGTCACCCCGGCGGCGACGAGCCGCTCGCACACCTGCTGCGCGGCCCCGGCGGGCGTGGCGATGACCCCGATGGAGACCCCGTTCTCATCGATGATCTTCTCCAGCTCATCGGTGTGCTGGACGGGGATGCCGGCGACCGGCTTGCCCGCCATCGCCGGATCGGCGTCGATGAGCGCGGCGACCCGGAACCCCCGGGAGGCGAACCCGCCGTAGTTGGCGAGCGCGGCGCCGAGGTTGCCGATGCCGACGATGACCACGGGCCAGTCCTGGGTCAGCCCCAGCTCGCGGGAGATCTGGTACACGAGGTACTCGACGTCGTAGCCGACCCCGCGGGTGCCGTAGGAGCCGAGGTACGAGAAGTCCTTGCGGAGCTTGGCGGAGTTGACGCCCGCCGCCGCCGCCAACTCCTCCGAGGACACCGTGGGAACCGAGCGCTCGGACAGCCCGTTGAGGGCGCGGAGGTACAGCGGAAGCCGGGCGACGGTGGCCTCGGGAATCCCTCGGCTACGGGTCGCCGGTCGGTGTGTTCGGCCAGTTGCCACGGTGCTCCTGCGGGTAGAGCGGGGCTGTGGGCGGCCGAGTGTGCCGGGACCGCCCCGTCGACAGAAGGCTATGTCTTTGTGAACGCGTGCACAAAGATGGTGTCCGATTTGCCCGGCCAACGTGACCGGGGTCACGCACTCTCGACGCACGTTCCGGGAACCGACGCACGGACACCCAGAACGCTCACCTGAAGGGGGCAAAGCGGAACACACTCCTCAACACAACCCCGCCCCCCGAAGTCGAACCGAAGCCAAGCGGCATCCGAACAGCCACGATCGTAACCCGTCCTTTAGCCCTAAAGTGCCCACTCGGTCCCGAATCGCCCCCTGACGGACACCCGTTTCCGGCCAACCACCGCCCGCCCCACGGGAATCGCCCCCCACACCCGCACCCGAGCACCACACATCACACCGGACGCACACACCTCACCGCCCCGCCGCCCCGGCCTCCGGCCAGCCGGCCCACCGATCAGCCCGTCAGCGCCCGGCGCAGCCGGTCCTCGCGGACCCGCCAGAAGTCGTGCTGCGCACCGTCCACGAGCACCACCGGGATCTGCTCCGCGTACAAACGGTGCAGCTCCTCGTCCTGGGTGATGTCCTTCGACTCCCAGGTGGCGCCCAGCTCCCCGCAC
Source organism: Streptomyces sp. NPDC127068 (assembly GCF_042724695.1). Taxonomy (NCBI): domain Bacteria; kingdom Bacillati; phylum Actinomycetota; class Actinomycetes; order Kitasatosporales; family Streptomycetaceae; genus Streptomyces; species Streptomyces sp. NPDC127068. Next base: position 117,942 of record NZ_JBHXEN010000018.1, read on the forward strand.
ACCTTCTCGATCACGGCCTGCGCGTCCTCGCACAGATGGCACCCGGGCTTGCCGATCAGCGTCACGACACGCTCGGCGGGCGGCTTCTTCTGGGTACGTCGAAAGAGCGGACTCATACGGGCCATTCTCACCCCGCGCCCCGACACCCGACCCCCGCTCGCCCCCGGCCCGCCTCCCCTCCCCCCGGCCGACCTCCGGTCAACCCCGGCCGCCCCCGCACCGAAGCGGAACCGGCGGCGGCACCGGGAAGGACGGCGGGGAGCGCCGCCCCCGCCACCCGCGGCACCGGACGCCCCGGCCACCCGCGGTTCACCGGGCCGCCCCCGGCCGGGCGGGGCGCCTCCGAACAAACTGGCTATGCTCACGGCATGGCCGCTCTTCGATGGCTCACCCCCCGTAGGCGCTCCGCCACGGCACGGAGCGTGCTGGCAGGCGAGGCGTCGGCGGAGGCCGCCCGCAAGTCCTCGACCGACCTCGAACCCACGCCGGACGCGCCCGCCGAGGAAAGCGCCGGGGCGGCCCCCGAGGCGGAGTTCCCCGTCGTGGGCGACCAGCGCGCCGCCGCCTTCTTCGACCTCGACAACACGGTGATGCAGGGCGCCGCCCTCTTCCACTTCGGCCGCGGACTGTACAAGCGGAAGTTCTTCGACACCCGCGAGCTGACCCGGTTCGCCTGGCAGCAGACGTGGTTCCGGCTCGCCGGCGTCGAGGACCCCGAGCACATGCAGGACGCCCGCGACTCCGCGCTGTCCATCGTCCAGGGCCACCGGGTCGCCGAACTGATGTCGATCGGCGAGGAGATCTACGACGAGTACATGGCCGACCGCATCTGGCCGGGCACCCGCGCCCTCGCCCAGGCCCACCTGGACGCCGGTCAGAAGGTGTGGCTCGTCACCGCCGCCCCGGTCGAGATCGCCACGGTGATCGCCCGCCGACTGGGCCTGACCGGTGCGCTCGGCACGGTCGCCGAGTCCGTTGGCGGCGTCTACACCGGCAAGCTCGTCGGCGAACCCCTGCACGGCCCGGCCAAGGCCGAGGCGGTGCGCGCGCTCGCCGGCGCCGAGGGTCTCGACCTCGGCCGGTGCGCCGCGTACAGCGACTCGCACAACGACATCCCCATGCTGTCCCTGGTCGGCCACCCCTACGCGATCAACCCGGACAGCAAGCTCCGCAAGCACGCCCGGGCCCGCGAGTGGCGACTGCGCGACTACCGCACGGGCCGCAAGGCGGCGAAGGTCGGCATCCCCGCGGCGGCCGGCGTGGGCGCCGTGGCGGGCGGCACCGCAGCGGCGATCGCCCTGCACCGCAAGACGCGCCGCTGACCGACTCCGCGCCGCCCCCGCCCGCGTCAGCCCGGTGCACGCACCGCCACCCCCGCCCCGGGCCCGCCCGGCACGTGCACGAAGACGGCCCGCAGACAGAATCCGCCACAACACACCCGGCTCCCACCCCCAAAGCGATCCATCTCGATCAACAATTGCTCACTCTCAGCTAGTTAAACGGACACGAAGCGAAACCAGAACCGCCGTATTCGATGATTTGAGCAACTGGGTGTAGCACCGCCTGTACGAAGCGTTATTCTCCTCAGACGCAACCGGTACCCACACGTCGCCACGACGGGTGAACGGTCCCGCACAGCACGTGATGCAAGCTCTGCCTCTGGGAGTCCCGTGTACCCACACGTCGGGGTTGACGCCTCGGGCCTGGCTACGCTGCGCGCAACGGTCCTCGACCACCTGCGCGGCTTCGTCCCCACCGCGTACGCCGTCCCCGCATACGCAGTCCCCGCACCACCCGCGCCATCCGTCCGTCGTCCGACCGACTGCCCCCGTCCCTCCGCCCGCACGCCCCGGGCCCCCGGCCCGACCGGCCGCTGCTACGCCCTGGCCGACGGCAGCCCGACCGCCGTCACCCGCCGGGGCCGCGGCCCCGCCACCACGACCACCGTCCGCCGTCCGGCGGCGGACAGCGACAGCGCCCGCATGATGGAGCTGGTCGAACGCGCCCAGTCCGGCGAGGCCGAGGCCTTCGGCCGGCTGTACGACCAGTACAGCGACACCGTCTACCGCTACATCTACTACCGCGTCGGCAGCAAGGCCACCGCCGAGGACCTCACCAGCGAGACCTTCCTGCGCGCCCTGCGCCGGATCGGCACCTTCACCTGGCAGGGCCGCGACTTCGGCGCCTGGCTGGTCACCATCGCCCGCAACCTCGTCGCCGACCACTTCAAGAGCAGCCGCTTCCGCCTCGAAGTGACCACCGGCGAGATGCTCGACGCCAACGAGGTCGAGCGCAGCCCCGAGGACTCCGTCCTGGAGGCCCTTTCCAACGCGGCGCTGCTCGAAGCAGTCCGCCGCCTCAACCCCCAGCAGCAGGAGTGCGTGACCCTCCGGTTCCTCCAGGGACTGTCGGTCGCCGAGACCGCCCGGGTCATGGGCAAGAACGAGGGCGCGATCAAGACCCTCCAGTACCGGGCGGTCCGCACCCTCGCCCGACTCCTCCCGGACGACGCCCGCTGAACCGGGGGGCACCGCCGCGGAGAATCTCCGCGGAGCACGCCCCCGTACGCACTGCCCCAGCCGCCCCACCGGCCCCGCCTGATCCGGGAAACCGATCCCGACACGGTACGCGACGATCAACTCACCGCGCGTAAGCGACATTTGGCCGGCACGTCCGGTCGTCGCGCGTCCGTAACCGAAGTGCCGCGCCACTCGTTGTCCGGGATACAGGCTCCCCGTGGTCAACCCCGACCATCTCCGCTCCCTCGAACGGGTGGAGGCCCTCGGGGAATGGAACCCTCAGGACCCCCTGGGGAGTCGACCGTCATGACGAGAGGAGGTGCCGCCAGTGATCGCGAACGTATCGGCGCACCGGCGGGCGAACGCCTTCGCCCAGGCCCTGGAGGATTCGGGCCCGGGTACGCCCGGCCCGGCGGCCGAGCAGTCCGAGCCGCAGTCCGAGCCACCCGGCCAGCCCGTTCGGCCCGGCGAATCCGGCCGGCCCGAACGGTCCGCCCGGGCGAACGACCAGCGGACCGAAGCCGCCCGCATGCTCACCCTGGCGAACGGCCTCACCGCCGTCCCCAGACCCGCACTGGACCCCGAGGTCAAGGTCGTCCAGCGCGCTCAGCTCGTGGCCGCCATGGAGGCCATGCTGAGGGAGGGCGCAGGCGGTGGAGCGACGGACCCTTCGGTGCCCGAGCAGCGGACCCGCAAGGGGACGAAGGGCGCCCACCGGGCCGGACCGCTGCGAAAACTGCGCCCCCGCACCCGGCTCAGCAAGGGCCTCGCCGCCGGCGGCCTCACCATCAGCGTTGCTGCGGGCGCCCTCGGGGGCGTGGCCGCGGCGAGCGGCGACGCCCTGCCCGGTGACACCCTCTACGGCCTCAAACGGGGCATGGAGGACGTCAAGCGGGGCCTCGCCGACAGCGACACCGACCGCGGCGAGCTCTACCTCGACCAAGCGTCCACCCGGCTCCATGAAGCCCGCAGGCTCATGGACCGCGGACGCGGCGGCCACCTCGACCACGAGTCCGTCACCGAGGTCCGCCGCACCCTGAACGGCATGCGGCACGACGCCGCCGAGGGCCACCGCCTGCTGCTCGCCGCCTACGAACGCGACGGCTCGCTCGGACCCATCCAGGCGCTCTCCGCCTTCTCGCGCTCCCACCGCGACAGCTGGAGCACCCTCCGCGAAACCCTCCCCGTGCAACTCGGCGACGTCAGCGAACAGGTCAGCTCCGTCTTCGACGCCCTGGAACAGGAGGTCGAACCCCTGCGCTCCCTGCTGCCCCGGCGCCCCGCACCCAGCGGCACCCCGGACAGCGGCGGCCCCGCCGCCGACCGCACCCCGACCAGCCCGACCCCCGGCAGCGCCGACCGCACCGCACCCGCCCGCCCCAGCGGCGGCGAGAGCGGCGACACCCGGGAACGCGGCACCGGCGGCACCGGCGACCGCCCCGAACCCTCCGCGTCGAGCCCCGGCAAGGACGGCAAGAGCGGTACGGACGGCAAGGACGGCGCCCTCATCGGCGGCGGCACCGGCGGACTGCTCGACCCGCCCCAAGGCCGCGACCCCGGGAGCCCCACCGCATCCGACAAACCCTCCGCGGAGCCCGAGCCGGACGTCACCCTCCCCCCGCTCCTCCCCGGTCTCCTCCCGGACCTCGGCATCGACGCCAAGGACACCCGCCCGTAAGGACGGAGACGGGTGGGGGCGCCCCTCCGGACGGCGCCCCCACCCACCGGAACACCGACCGCCTAGAAGAACACCGACCGCCGCTGCACCAACAGCTTGTACAGCGTGTGCTGGATCTGCTCCCGCACCTGATCGGTCAGATCGAACATCAACATCGGGTCCTCCGCCGCCTCCGGCGGATACCCGTCCGTCGGGATCGGCTCCCCGAACTGGATCGTCCACTTCGTCGGCAACGGCACCGCCCCCAACGGCCCCAACCACGGGAACGTCGGCGTGAGCGGGAAGTACGGCACCCCCAGCAACCGCGCCAGCGTCTTCGCGTTCCCCAACATCGGGTAGATCTCCTCCGCCCCGACGATCGAACACGGCACGATCGGCTTCCCCGCCCGCAACGCCGTCGACACGAACCCGCCCCGCCCGAACCGCTGGAGCTTGTACCGCTCGCCGAACGGCTTGCCGATGCCCTTGAACCCCTCCGGCATCACCCCGACCAACTCGTCACGACGCAACAGCGCCTCCGCGTCCTGAGCACACGCCAACGTGTGCCCGGCCTTCCGCGCCAACTCGTTGACCACCGGCAACATGAACACCAGGTCCGCCGCCAACAACCGCAGGTGCCGCCCCCGCGGATGGTGGTCGTGGACGGCCACCTGCATCATCAGCCCGTCCAACGGCAACGTCCCCGAGTGGTTCGCGACGATCAGCGCACCCCCCTCGTCCGGGATGTTCTCGACACCGCGCACCTCGACCCGGAAGTACTTCTCGTACACCGGTCGCAGCAACGACATCAGCACCTGATCGGTCAGCTCCGCGTCGAACCCGAAGTCATCGACCTCGTACTCACCGGTCAACCGTCGCCGCAGGAACGCCAACCCGCCGCTGATCCGCTCCTCCCAGCCACCCGGCCGCCGCTGCTCCGCCCCGTCGCCCTCCCCTGCGTCACCCCGCGGACCGGGCACCGCACCGGGCAGCGCCGTCACCTCGGCGGGCTCCTCCGGCGGGCCGGGGCGCCGCGCGGCGGGGGCCCGGCGCCGGGCCGCGCGCTGCGCGCCGGCGCGCGACCGGTCGTCGTCGAACGGGATGACCTTGGCGTCCGCCATATCGTGCTGCACTCCTCCATCGGCACCCCCGCCACGGCCGTGGGCGGGGGCGCGCTGCGTCAGGTCCGGATGCCGCTCACCGGATCGGGCACCGTGCGTCGCGCGACCCGGTCGACCACCCGGGCCAAGGCCGCGGGCGGCAGCAGTCCCGGCCCCCGGCTGCGCACGAAGTCCGCGAAGGTCTCCGCGGTCGTGTACCGGGGACGGTAGCCGAGGCCCTCGTGCAGTTGGCGCGTCGCCACGACCCGCCCGTGCGTCAACAGCCGCACCTGCTCCGGCGAGAAGTCCGACAGGTTCAGCGCCCGCAGCGCCGACCCCGCCCACGTCACCGCCGGCAGCAGCGTCGGCACCGTGGGCCGCCCCAGCCGGCGCGCGCACTGCGACAACAGCAGCACCCCGTCCCCGGCCACGTTGAACGTCCCGCTGCCCAGCGTCCCCGGCACCGGGTCGCCCGCGGCGATGCGGAGCACCTCGACCACGTCGTCCTCGTGCACGAACTGGAGCCGCGGGTCGTACCCGAACACCGTCGGCAGCACCGGCAGCGAGAAGTACCCGGTGAGCGGGGTGTCCAGCCGCGGCCCCAGGATGTTGGCGAACCGCAGCACGCACACCGCGACGTCGGGGCGACGACGCGCGAAGCCCCGTACGTACCCCTCGACCTCGACGGCGTCCTTGGCGAACCCGCCGCTCGGCAGGGACTTGGGGGGCGTCGTCTCGTCGAACACCGCCGGATCGCGCGGCGCCGAGCCGTACACGTTCGTCGACGACTTCACGACCAGCCGCCGCACCGTCGGCGACTTCTGGCACGCCCCGAGGAGCTGCATCGTCCCGATGACGTTGGTCTCCTTGAGCGCGGCCCGACCACCACCGCCCGGCGGGGTGCCGGTGACGTCCAGGTGGACCACCGTGTCCACGCCGTGCTCGGCGAGGACCCGCCCGATCGCCGGTCGCCGGATGTCGGCGCGCACGAACACGGCGCCCGCCAACGGGCTCGCCGGCTCCACCGCGTCCACCGCCACCACCCGCTCGACTTCCGGGTCCCCCAGGACGCGCCGGACGAACGCACCGCCCAACTGCCGGGCCGCCCCGGTCACGAGCACGACCTCGCCCACGTTCCGCGCCTGCCTTCCCCGCCTCCGCGGCACCACCGTGCCGCGTGGAGCCCCGCCGTGCCCGGTCGTGGCCCGACCGGTGCCTGGCCGCCACGTTAGCGGGTCGCCACCGGAGGCGAACCTCCGTCCTCCCGCGGGACGACGGGAAGCAGACACCCCACCACACGACTGTGGCCCTCCCACCGAAGTGGAAGGGCCACAGAGCGCCGTCGCGGCGCGACACGAAGCAGTTCCCGGAGGGGGCCCGCCGACGACCGTCACCGATGCCCGGGAGCAGTGCTCCCGGACCACCGGACGGCCTGAGCCGACCGCTCCTCCGCGAAGGGGAACTACTTCTTGTTGCGACGCTGCACGCGAGTGCGCTTCAGCAGCTTGCGGTGCTTCTTCTTCGCCATCCGCTTGCGCCGCTTCTTGATTACAGAGCCCACGTCAACCCTCGCTCACTTCTGGGACAACCCCTGCTCAGCAGGGACAATCACTCGGTGCGGGGCTGCATTGGGGCCCACACGACCTACGAGGGGCTAGCCTACCCCGCCCGAGCTCCCAGTCTGTAATCGAGGGTGACGATCAGGCGGTGTCCACCCCCACATAGGAGTCGCGCAGGTACTCGTGAACGGCGTTCTCCGGAACTCGGAAGGACCTCCCCACCCTGATCGCGGGCAGATGACCGCTGTGCACCAACCGGTACACGGTCATCTTGGACACTCGCATCACCGAGGCGACTTCCGCCACGGTCAAGAACTGGACCTCGCTCAGAGGCCGATCGGCAGCAGCCATGACACACCTGAACCTTCCACACATGACGGGCACCGGCTTCCCCTCCGGTGACTCCTCGTCGCTGTGCGCTCACTCCCCAGACTAGGGGCGGGTGATGCGAGTGGGGAAGAGGAGCAGCGATCGGCGGCCTACTGTGACAGACACGCCCGTTTGAGTACATAGCGAGTGAGCGGCCGGTAGTAAACAGAGCGCGCAGCGTCATCGAGCGGCACCGCCACGGATACCTTCCCCTCCGCCTCGCCCACGAACAGCGCGGGATCGTCGGAATCCCCCAGGCCGATCGCGTCGAACCCCAGCTGACCTGCCCCGCAGACCCAACCGTGGTCCCCGATGACCAAGCCGGGCAGCGGCCCTCCGGACGCCGCACAGGCCGCCAGCGCCACCCTCACGGGCAGCGGGGAATGGGTGTGCGCGCCGGTCTCACGCCCGGCGCACGGGGCATCGCGTTCCCGAACCAGTGCAACGCCCCGTACGTAGTCGAGACGATGCCCGCGTAGGCCGAACCGGGTCGTTATGTCGACAGAGCTACCGGCGCCGGGGGTGAGGACTTCACATCCAGCCGCCGACAGGGCACCGGCCAAACTGGCGTAGAACTCCAACAGCCGATCCGGATGTCCGGTGCCCAACAGAACGGCCTCGCGCCGCCCGACCGCCACCGCGATCCGCTCCGCGAACCCGTCCAGCGCCGCGACCGTCCGCCGCGGGTCGATCACGTCCCGCCCGGTCCGGCACTCCGGGTCCCCCGACACCCCGCACCGGTCGGCCATCAGCGCCATCACCTGCGCCGCGCTCCACTCGCCGAGCGGGTCGAGGCCGAGCAGCGCCCGCGGGTCCCGCTCGGCGAAGAGCCGGTACCTGCGCAGGCTCCCCTCCCGCGAGGTGCTGACCTCGCCGGCGAGCCCCGCCCCCACCACGTAGCCCCGCAGCCATCCCGCACCCGTCATTCCGTCATGGTCCGTCACCCGGGGCCGTCGCGTACCCGGAACGCCCCCGGCCCCCTCGAACGGCCGAACCGAGCGGCCGACCCGGCGGCGGGGCCCGGCCGAGCGGTCAGGCCAGCAGTCCGCGCAACGGGAACACGGCCCGCCGCGCGGCGAGCACGGCCTGGTCGAGCCGGTCGGCGGGGTCGTAGCCGGCGTCCCAGTCGGCCCAACTGACGGGCCACCGACCGTCGGTCATCCGTCGCGGCCCCGGCATCCTGGTCTTCGCGAAGACCTCCTGCCGCCACTCCTGCGGCACCTCGGCGGTCGGCTCCACGGGCGCCCCCGCGGCGATCCCCACCAGGTGCGTCCACGACCGCGGCACCACCTCGACCACCGCGTACCCGCCGCCCCCGAGGGCCACCCAACGCCCGTCCGCGTACGCGTGCGCCAGGTCGTGGCAGGCCAGTTGCACGGCCCGTTGGGCGTCCAGGGACACCGCGAGGTGCGCCAGCGGGTCCTCGAAGTGCGTGTCGGCCCCGTGCTGGGTCACGAGGACCTGCGGACGGAACTCCGCGAGCAGTTCGGGCACCACCGCGTGGAAGGCCCGCAGCCAGCCCCCGTCGCCGGTCCCCGCGGGCAGCGCGACGTTCACCGCCGACCCCGGGGCCGCGTCCCCGCCCGTCTCCTCCGGCCACCCGGTGCCCGGGAACAGCGTCCGCGGGTGCTCGTGCAGCGAGACGGTCAGCACCCGGGGGTCGTCCCAGAACGCGGCCTGGACGCCGTCCCCGTGGTGCACGTCCACGTCCACGTACGCGACCCGCTCGGCGCCCAGCTCCAGCAGCCGCGCGATCGCCAACGACGCGTCGTTGTACACGCAGAACCCCGCGGCGGCGCCCGGCATGGCGTGGTGCAGTCCGCCCGCGAAGTTCACCGCGTGCAGCGCGTCGCCCCGCCACACCGCCTCGGCCGCCCCCACCGACTGTCCGGCGATCAGCGCGGACACCTCGTGCATGCCCGCGAACGCCGGATCGTCCATGGTCCCCAGGCCGTACGAGCCGTCCGCGGAACCCGGGTCGGCGGACACCGCCCGCACGGCGTCGATGTAGTCCTGACGGTGCACGAGCCGTAGCGTGGAGTCCCCGGCCCGCCCGGCGGCGACCGTCTCGATCCGCCGGTCCAGTGCGAAGGCCCGCACCAGGCTGCGCGTCAGATCCAGTCGCACCGGGTTCATCGGGTGATCCGGTCCGAAGTCGTAACCCGTCACCGCTTCGTCCCACATCAACTGTGCGTGCCCGCTCATGCCGATCACCGTATCGGTCCGGCTGCGACGGCGACCGCAGGGGCGGCCCGCGGTGCTCAGTCCAGCAGTGCGTACAGCTCCCGCATGTCCCCGAACAGCCCGGTGACGTCGCCGAGTCGTTCGGCGGGCATCATCGCGGTGAACCCGTACACGTCCATGCCGGCCGAGACCGCCGCCCGGACCCCGAGCGGGCTGTCCTCGATCACCACGCAGCGCTCGGGGGCCACGCCCATCTGCCGGGCCGCGTGCAGGAACAGGTCCGGCGCGGGCTTCCCCCGGCCCACGTCCTCGGCGCTGAAGACCCGCTCCGGGCCGAACCACCGGTCCAGCCCCGTCGTACGGTGACCCACGCCGATCCGCTCGTGGCTGCCGGAGGAGGCGAGGCAGTAGGGGACGCCGTCGGCCACCAGCCGCTCCAGCACGTCGACGACCCCGGGTACGGGTTTCAGCTCCCGTACGAAGCCGGCCGCCGTCCGCGCCTGGATCTCGCGGTCGAAGTCCGCCGGCAGTCGCTGTCCGGTCCGCTCCTCGATGAGGTCGTGCACCCGGTGCACCGCGGCTCCCATGTAGTCCCGCAGCGAGTCCTCGTACGTGGTCGGGTGCCCCAGTTCGGTGAGGTAGGCGGCGAGAATGCGGTTGGCGAGCGGTTCACTGTCCACGAGGACACCATCGTTGTCGAAGACCACCAGTTCGTAGCGCATGTCTCCGACCCTAAAGGCTGTCCGCAACTCCCCCGGCGCGGACGGTCCGTGGGGACTGCGGCCCGCTGGACCGACGAGTTGAGATACTCCGGCTCATGGGATCTTGGGGAACTTTAGGGCCGGCGTTGTTGTCGCTGGCAGGCGTGGCGCTCGGCGCGGGCGGGTCGCTGTTCGGCCAGCACATGGTGACGCGGGCCAACACCCGGCAGCTCGAAGTACAGGAGTCCGCCGCGCACCGGGCGGAGCTGAAGCACGTGGTCCTGAAGTTCCTGAGCATCGCGTCGCAGGTGGAGAAGGCCGCGCCTTCGCGGCCCGTCTCGCTGAGGTCGCCCGAAGCGAGACGGCCGATGCCTCGGCACTGCGCGGGCCGCAAGTGCAGTTCATGGACGCCGCGTACGACGACCTGTGGCCCGGCCGGCGCCGCGCGACCGGAGATTCCCGCACGCCCCGGTAAGAGGGCAACAAAAAAGGAGTGGTTCCCAGGCCCTAGGGCCGGGGGGCCACA